>JBCCZW010000150.1:0-8240 GCA_039186805.1 Verrucomicrobiota bacterium | reverse complement strand
GCAAAATATAGTCTGGCTACCAAAATAAAGGATCGAGGGGTTCACTCCTTCTGCATGTGCCCAGGGGGCTTCATTGTTCCTGCAGCTACGGAGAACGACGAGGTAGTGGTGAATGGGATGTCTTTATCTGGACGGAAGTCGAAGTACGCGAACAGCGGAATGGTCGTCACGGTGGAGCCGGAAGATACGGTGTCGTTCCAGAATGAATACGGAGTTCTGGCGGGGATCGCTTATCAGAAGGAATTGGAAAAGACGGCTTCGAAAGCTGGTGGCGGCGTGCATAAAGCCCCGGCTCAGCGCGTTACGGATTTTCTGGCAGGCAAGCTCTCGGAAAGCTTGCCGGAATCGAGTTATTTCCCCGGCTTGACCAGCGCCTCTTTGAATGAGCTGATGCCTCGCGAGCTGGTTTGGCGGATGCAAGAAGGATTGCGCGGTTTCGGCGACTCGATGAAAGGTTACGTGACGGAGGAAAGTTGCTTGATTGGGTTTGAGACGCGCACGAGTTCTCCGGTTCGGATTCCGAGAGATGCGTCCTCTTTGCAGCATCCCGAGATAAAGGGCTTGTTTCCGTGCGGCGAGGGGGCTGGCTATGCCGGGGGAATCGTGTCGGCCGCGTTGGACGGGATGCGCTGCGCGGCCGCTGCTTGCGACTGAGCGAATTTGGCAACTCTTATAAAAAAACTCCATATCAGAGTGTAAGTCTTACTCTTACTATAGGGTGAACCTTTAGGCTGTATTTTTGGACTTTTATCGCTTTGTTGTTATTTGTCCTTCACCGTGCTTCCGACTTACGAATCGAATTCCAAGCCTTCGCTTTTCGGCGGATCGCAAAGCCGCCTGCCTTTACTCAGGCGATTGTGGTTCAGGCTGTTGGTGGCGCTGATCGTCTTTTTCGCTCTGATATTGAGCTCGGTATTCTACACTATGCAGTCGAAGGGTCGGGAAGTGTTGGAGATTCAGGCGGAAAAGCTGAATAGCGAGATTGGCTTGAATATCGTATTGAAGTTGGGCGAGCGGATCGCCGAGACGGAAGCGCTGACCGAGTCGATGGCGAAGTTGGCCGCATCGCTGCCCAAGGATGTGGATACCTTTATGGAGGTTATCCCGGCAGTTTTAGATCGGGAGGGCAGTGGTGGGACGATTGCGGGAGGCGGGGTTTGGCCTGAGCCCGATGCGTTCGAGGAAGGGGTGGAGAGACGGTCGTTTTTTTGGGGAAGAAACGAGCGGGGGATCTTGGAGTATTACGATGATTACAACAATCCGGAGGATGATGGTTATCTAGGAAGAGAGTGGTATGCTCCGGCTCGGTATTTGAAAAAGGGAGACGTTTTTTGGTCCAAGTCCTACATGGACCCCTATTCCTATCAGCCCATGGTCACTTGTACGGTGCCGATCTGGGAAGGTAAGGAATTTCGCGGCGTAGCGACAGTGGATTTGAAGCTCGAGGGATTGGATGCCTTTTTGGCATCGCATGCCAACGAGATTGGGGGGTACGCCTTTGCAGTCGACCGGAACAACAAGTTGCTGTCTTTTCCGAGACCGGATTTAGGAAAGCGTTTTGAGGTGGATGAGTACGGACGCCGCGTCGAGGAATACGTGGAGTTTTCGGCTTTGGGCGAAATCGATGGTTCGTTTCAAGAGATCTCCAGGGTGTTGGATTCTCTCAATGATAGGAGGTTGGCGAATGTGGAGATGGTGGCTAAGGCAGGTCTGCAAAAGCTGGCGGGCATGATCGATGTAGATTCGGACGAGCTCAACGCCCAGGAAGCTCGGAGCGCGGCGGCGATGATTCTGTCGGACGACGATCCTTCTGTGGAAGCGACTCAATTGAGCCTGGATAACGATTTTCTTTTGCGTGAAAGGGTCAGCTTAAGCGTATTCAGCGTGCCTTCGACCCAATGGAAGGTAGTGATCGCGATGCCTGCCCGCTATGCTCAGGCCAGCGTTGATTCGTTGTCGAAGGATGTGAGTCGAGTCCTTTTTGTATTGGTTTTTCTGATATGCGTGGCGATTTACTTGTTTTTCAGCAAGTATTTGCTCAATCCGATTCGCTCGTTGACGAGCCAGGTGCAAGACTTGGCTGAGGGCGAGGACAGCACCGCTCTGATCAAGTTGGAAGGGCGGGATGAGTTGGCTCGCTTGGCGTACTGGTTCAATGCGCGAACAGAGGCTATGAAATCCGCCTTTGAGGCTTTGACGCAGAAGAATGTGGACTTGGAGGAAGCGACGGCTTCGGCGGAGGAGGCGAACCGCAGTAAGAACGTCTTTTTAGCTTCGATGAGCCATGAGATTCGGACGCCGATGAATGCGATTATAGGGATGAGCGCCTTGCTGCAGGATTCCGCTTTGGGGCGAGATCAGATCGATTACGTGAGGACGATTCGGAGTTCTTCGGAAGCGCTTTTGAGTCTGATCAACGACATAATGGATTACTCCAAGATCGAAGCGAATCAGATCGATTTGGAGTCCATTCCCTTTGATTTGCGTGAGGTGATGAATGATATCGCAGACTTGGTTTCTTTTCAGGCCGATGAAAAGGGTCTGGAACTGGTTTGCCACTTACACCCCGATGTGGATGGACGACTGATAGGAGATCCGGGGCGGCTGAGACAGGTTTTGCTCAATTTGGCGGGTAATGCCATTAAGTTCACGAATTCGGGCGAAGTGGAAGTCTGGGGTACTCAGATAAAGGATGAAGGCGAAACGGCGATCGTCGGATTTGAAGTGCGCGATACGGGAATTGGAATCCCTGAGGAAGCGCATTCGCGTCTTTTTGAGTCTTTTGCTCAGCTGGACTCATCGACGACTCGGCGTTATGGGGGAACGGGATTGGGGCTTTCGATTTCGAAACGTCTCACTGAGTTGATGGGGGGAGAGATTTCATTGGAAAGCGAGGTGGGAGTAGGTTCAACCTTTAGGTTCTACGTTAACCTGAAGAAGCAATCAGATTTGGGCAGTTTGGATACGCGGCGCGGGCCAGAGGAATTAGTGGGGAAACGTGTATTGATCTTGGATGATGTTCCGTCTCACCTTCGAGCGCTTCAACAGCAGCTCGATTATTGGGGTCTGAAATGCGTAGGTTGCAGCGAACGTGAGGAAGCCTTGCTCTTGTTGGCTGAAGGCGAGGAGTTCGATTACGCGGTAGTTGGGTTGACGGATGACAGGCGTACCGCGTTCTGCGAGCGGTCTAGGAAGTTCTTAGCGGGTATGGATGCTCGATTGCTGTATCATGCGAGCCTGGCGCGTATTCAAGAAGTGGAAACGCTGGAGCAAGAGGGCTTCTCAGCCTTTTTAGGCAAGCCTTTGAAGCGGTCTCAGCTCGAGTCTGTCATGATAAGCTTGGAGGCTCCCAGCAATGATCAAGTCCCGGGATTGTCTGCGGCCCACAAGATCGAGAGGATTCAGAATGGCGTGAAGAACGTTAAAGTTTTGGTTGCGGAAGACAATGCGATCAATCAGAAGGTGGCTCAGCAGTTGTTGGAGAAAATTGGGATTGATTGCGACGTGGCGCGAAATGGGAAGACGGCCATCAATTACTTGATGAGCGAAGACTATGATTTGATTCTGATGGACTGGCAGATGCCCGTGATGGACGGCTTGGAGGCTACCCGCAGAATCCGAGCGATGGGCGGCAAGTGGGCAGATGCTCCGATTATCGCAATGACTGCCAACGCGATGCAGGGAGACAGAGAAACTTGCTTGAAGGCAGGAATGGACGACTACATCAGCAAGCCGATAACTCCTGATAACTTGCGCGAGCTATTGTTTAAGTGGTTGGGTAAGAATGGATCAAACGGGAACACGTACTGATCAAAGGCGTCCCAGCGACTATTCATTGAACGTCGGCTTAAACTGAATACGATGAGTACTTGAAGCCTACATCCAATCTGCCGGAAGATAATCGGTAACATTTCTCTGCTTTAGTGAGTCTGATTATGCGTACACTCTTCCCGAACATTATGAAAAAATACATCCATTTGTTTTGCATTTCGAGCATTCTCTTCTCAGCTCCTTTCGCGTTCGCCGACGGTCATGAGGAGAGCGAGGACACTCCTTTGGAGGAGGAAATGAGCGCTATGAATAGAGAATGGCGCAAGGTTCGTCGAGCGATCAGAGACCCTGAGAAGAATGCCGAGACCGCGGAGATCGTCGCAAAGATGATCAAGCACGCGAAGGCGTCAGTCGATATGGAACCGATCCTCTTGGCGGAACAAAAAGACAAGGCAGCCAAGAAGAAGTTTATGATGGGTTACCAGAAGGCCATGCAGCAAACAGTCGATATGCTGGGCGAATTGAAGGCGGCTCTGGAAGCTGGCGACAATGCAAAGGCTAACGAATTGGTAGGCAAGCTCAACGACGCCCGCAAGAAGGGGCACGAAGCTTACAAGCCCGAAGACGACTAAGGATTTGTTCGCAGAATGAATTTAGGAGCTCCGATTGCCTCTGGCGGTCGGGGCTTTTTTGTCGACGCTCGTGTTTCGCTCGGCGATTCGGAGTGGACATAACGAGAAGCGAGTGTTGTTTTTTGCGGCGAATGACTACCCTCGAGATCGTATTTTGCGTCGCTCTTGCCGCTAAGACTGGCATGGAGCTTTTGTTGGAGAAGTTGAACCGCAGTCATGCTCTAAAGCACCCGGAGGCCCCTCCGGCCTTGGATGGCGTTATGGATGAGGAGACGTTCAAGAAGGCTAGCTCCTACACGCTTACGAAAAGTCGTTTCGGCTCTTGGGAAATGCTTTACGATGCCGCGATTCTGGCGATTGTGATTTTGAGCGGCTTGTTGCCTGCGCTTTTCGGTTGGTGGTCGGGAATGTGGGGCGAGGGCAATTTGTCGTCAGCCTTGTTTTTGATCTTCCTGATGGTGATTTTCGGAATTCCCGGATTGCCTTTCGAGTACTACAGTCAGTTTAAGATCGAGGAAAAATACGGCTTCAATAAGAGTACGGTTAAACTGTGGGTTACGGATAAAATAAAGGGTGGAATCGTTGGATTCGTAATTGGGGCGCCTTTGTTGTGGTTGTTGATCGGTTTGGTCGATTGGCTGGGCGATAGCTGGTGGATTTGGGGCTTCGGCATCATGTTCGTTTTCCAACTGGTCATGATGGTATTGTATCCGATGCTGATACTGCCGCTTTTCAATAAGCTCTCTCCGCTCGAGGAGGGTTCGCTCAAAGATCGGCTGATGGCTTTGTCGGATCGTTCCGGCTTTAAGGCGAAGACGATTCAGGTAATCGATGGCAGTAAGCGTTCAACGCACTCGAATGCGTACTTCACTGGCTTCGGCAAGTTTCGCCGTATTGTACTTTACGATACGCTGATCGAGCAAATGGGAGTAGAAGAGCTGGAGGCGGTTCTGGCGCACGAGATCGGCCACTATAAGAAGGGTCATATTCCTAAGATGATCGCGATTTCGGCAGCATTGATGCTAGGCGGGTTCTGGTTGGTGGATTTGTTGGCGTTTAGTCCGTGGTTTTTCGAAGGCTTTGGGTTTGAGGGCCAGAATATGGGGGTGGCGTTCCTGCTCTTCAGCATGATGAGCGGTTTGCTGACATTTTGGCTAGGTCCCGTATTCAACCTCATGTCGCGAAAGCATGAATACGAAGCGGATGCCTTTGCCAAAGAACATGTGGGTAGCGGGAAACCCTTGTCGGATGCGTTGAGGAATTTGAGCGAAAAGAATCTGAGCAATTTAATTCCGCATCCGACGTACAGCGCCTTTCATTACTCGCACCCGACGTTGATTGAGCGGGAGGCGGCTTTGGAGAAGGCGTAGGAGCGGCTTAGGCTGAAATATTCGCTGATGAACTCTGATTTTATTGAGTCCACTCATTGGCGCTAATCTTTATGATAGGCTCAGAAGGCTCGATCTTCTGTAGTCTCATTGGGGAGCTTCGACTTGCGCTTGGTGGGGATTGCGCTTTGGTAAGGCTTATGTGTAAAGGGATTCTACTGTGGCTGATCTGCCTTGCGAGTATGCGGGCGGATGAAGGTAGGATTGTGGTGGCGACGTATAATGTTCGCAACTACTTGTCGATGGATCGGAGAGTTGAGGGCAAGTTTCGTTCAGACTATCCTAAACCCGAGTCGGAAAAGCAGGTAGTGAGGGAGTCGATACGTCAAGTGGCGCCTGATATTCTTACTTTACAGGAGATTGGCGATAACCGCTATTTGGAAGAGTTGCGAAGCGATTTAGGTAGGGAAGGCTTGAACTACGAAAGATCCGCTCTTTTGGAGGCTTCTGATGAGAATCGACGCGTGGCGGCGCTTTGGAGGGAGGGCTTAGCGGTCGAGGTGGTGGAGCATGCTGATTTGAAGATTAAGTATTTTGGAGGAGTCGAAGCGGTGAAACGCGGGATGCTGGAGCTTAGGGTGGGCGAAAAGGGAGAGCAGTGGAGTCTGTTCGTTTTGCATTTGAAAAGCAAATACACGGATAACAAGGCCGACTTCCAAAGCGCGAAGAGGAGAGCTTTAGAGGCTAGGGCGGCTAGGGATCGGATTTTGGAGATATATCCGGACCCGGCGTCTGCTCGTTTTTTAGTCTTGGGGGATATGAATGATACTCCGAATACGAGCCCATTTCGGGCCTTTGAAAAACGGGGTTCTAAACGAATTGCAGAAGCGGTGCCGTGTTTCGACGATACCGGTCACACGTGGACTCATTTCTATAAGAAAGAGGATACTTATTCGCGGGTGGATTTGATTTTTAGGTCAGTGGGGTGGACGGCTTTAGAGAATCTGGAAGGAGCTATCTTGTCGCGGCGAGATTTTTATGAAGGAAGCGACCACCGCTTGGTCTGGGTCGCGTTTGAATCTGCCCAATGAGTTGGTTTTCTTCGGGAATAGTTTGTAGAAACCAATAAGGCTATTAGTACGTAAGTCTTAAGTGATTATGAGCTTGTACCGTTTTCTTCTATCCGTGGCGTGTATTGCCGCGCCCATTGCTCAGTCCAACTTTGCTCAGGAAATCGATCCTGACGCTCCCTTGCCAGTAAACCCTGCAATTCGGATAGGAACGCTGGAAAATGGGATGAAGTACTATGTGAGAGAGAATAGGAAGCCTGAGGGGCGCGCGATAGTCCGACTGGTGGTGAATGTGGGCTCAATTCAAGAGACGGAGGAACAGCGTGGTCTGGCCCACTTCGTTGAGCACATGGCTTTTAATGGATCCGAGAATTTCAACAAGAGCGAAGTCGTCGATTTTATGGAGGAGATAGGCATGAGTTTCGGGACTCATTTGAATGCTTCCACTTCCTTTAACGAAACGATTTACAAGCTCGAGTTTCCAATGGATGACCCAGAAGTGGTCAACAAGGCCTTTTTGATCTTGGACGACTGGGCAAGCGGGATCGAATTTTCGCAGGAGGAAATCGATGCGGAACGAGGGGTAGTGATAGAGGAGTGGCGGGCGAGAAAGAGCGCGGCAAGCCGGATTCGCGAGAAGCAGTATCCGCTGACCTACTACAAATCGCTATACAAGGATCGATTGCCGATTGGCTTAATTCCGATTTTAGAGACGGCCAATCGTGATGAGTTCTTGAAGTTCTACAATGATTGGTATCGGCCTGATTTGATGGCGGTGATCGCGGTGGGCGACTTCGACGGCGAGGAAATCGAGCGGAAGATTATCGAGCAGTTTGCCGATATCGAAAATAGTGGCGGTCCTGAAAGAACGGATACGCCGATTCCGGACCATCAGGATACCTTGGTGTCGATAGAGGTGGATCCCGAACTGACGAACTCGAGCTTGAGCATTATGCTCAAAAAGCCGCTACACCGCGACCGCACGGCCAGGGATTTTATGGATGGCATGGTTGAGAGCATGTACTACGACATGTTGAACAGCCGCATTGGAGAAAAAACGAGGCGAGAGAATCCCCCCTTCCAAGGAGCCGCTGTGGGACGAGGACGATTGGGGCGCGAGAAGGATTCCGTGAGGATTATCGTCGGTTTTCTCGGGGACGCGTATGAGAAAGGGATAAATGGGGTTTTGGATGAGATTGATCGAGTGAATCGGGATGGATTTACGCAATCCGAGTTCGAGCGTCGCAAGGTGAACATGCTCAGAGGGATCGAGCGGGCGTTGGCCGAAAAGGATAAGCGGATGTCGAGTTCGTTGGTGGGAGAGTTGATTCGAAATTTCACTGTCGAGGAGCCGATTCCGGGTATTGATTTGGAGATGGCCATTTTAAAGAAGGCGGTCGAGGTGGCGACGCTCGAGAAGGTGAATGCGGTGGGCAAGG
>JBCCZW010000149.1:0-8247 GCA_039186805.1 Verrucomicrobiota bacterium | reverse complement strand
TTGGAGTGATCGCCTTAGTGTTCAGCCGCCCATTCCTCTTCCAAATCGCTTTCTAAATCCAAGCGCCGATCCGTGAATCTCACAAAGCTCGCAAGATCCGCGTCAACTAACTCCTGCTTCAACGCCTTCTCGAATCTGGCAATATAGGAAACGCCCAGCTCGACGCGTCTGGCTTTGCTAAAACTATCCTTCTCTGAATGAAGCTTATAATCGATCAGAGCCTCCAAAGTCAGCAGAGTCGTCGGAAAATCGAAGTAAACCGCGGATGACTCAGCGCTCTTCATCAAAGTCAATAGATGCCTTGGATCCCCACGATCCATAGCCAAGCTTACCGAGCCATGCTCGAAGCTCAAATCGCGAATCTTCGCCAGCAAGCGTTTTCGAGATTCTGCCCCCAACTCATCCAGCTTTTCGGGAATATATATTAAGAAGCGCAAAGGCGGACTTCTCGGCTCCCGTTCATCCAATAGTTTAGTCAGCGCCGGGGACAAGAAATTCCTGAAATACCCGAATGCCAATGCCACGGGCGTGGAAAACCTCTCCTCCTCCAGCTCCTCCTTCGCCCGCTTCAATCGCCTTTTCAAATAGCCAGCACCCGCAGTGATCGCGGATCCTAGCATCGCCAGAAGCATGGCAATCGGCTCGGGCTCGAAAGGCAACTCCTCACCAAGCGCCCAAATGATTCCGATCGCGAATACGCAAAGCCCCAGCAGGCTGCTCAAAACGTTGGCTACAATATTGACGATGAATCACCCTAGCAAAGCCGTCGCGCTTCTGTACAGTAGGAATTATCCAAGAATGAAGATCTCAATGCGTCGTATCCACAATTCCCATCTCCTTGAGGAACCGCTTTTTATTCTGCCAATCTGACGTCACCTTTACCGATAGCTTCACATCCACAAACTTTTCCAAATCCACCCGCAACTTCTCGCGAGCGCTCTTCGCTATAGCGTTTATCATTTTTCCAGATTCTCCGATCACAATAGGCTTCTGAGCTTCCCGCTCCAAGTACACAGTCGCAAAAATCCTAACTTTCTTCTCGTTTTCTTTCCAGGTATCGATCTTTACCGTCAAGGACTGCGGCACCTCTTGATACACCAGCTCATTGGCCGCCTCGCGTATCACTTCTTCCGCTACATCGCGTTCGATCACATCAGTCAGCTGATCCTCGGGATACATAAAAGGACCCTCTGGCAGGCTTGCCTTCACCGCTTGCAACGCCTCTTTCACGCCAACGCCCTCCTGCGCCGAAATCTCAAAAACCTCCACCTCTTTCAATACGTCAAGGTAGCGCTTCTTCATTTCCGCCACCTGCCCCTCGCGCGCCACATCCACCTTGTTGATCAGCAAGAAGCGCGGCTTGCCGCTACTCGCCGCAGCTGCAGCCACTCTCTCATCTTCCTCGCCGAACGCCCGCGTCGCATCGCAAAGGCACACCGTCGCATCATTGTCCTCCAAACACGTCTTTATCGTACCCGCCATCGCCTCTTGCATCTTATTACGCGACTCATGCACGCCAGGAGTGTCCACCAAAATGATTTGCGATTCCCCGTCGCTCAAAATCCCAAGCCACTTCTTTCGCGTGGTATTCGGACGACGGGATACTGCCGCCAAATGATACCCGAGCGCTTTATTCACAAAGGTCGATTTCCCTACATTCGGGCGACCCAAGATGGTCACAAAGCCAACCCGCCCCTCCTTAAACTCAACTTCGCCGTCCATAAATGCGAAATCTATCCGCAATGGAATTCGAATACGCCAGTCAAATCCACACTCGACGGCAGAATCAAACTCCTCGCCTGCAAACGGAATCCAGCGAATCCAGCAAGCTCTCGCGGCTGATTGGTTTGGATACGAATCCATCCATTCCACAATCCATGCACGCCTTCCGATCCCCCTCCTGAACATGCGCCGTCACCGCAATAATCGGCATGCGGCAGTTTTTCCCTTCAGATTCCTCCAAAGCCCGAATCCGACGCGCCACTTCCTGACCGCTCATTCCCGGCATACCCACATCCATCAAGATCGCGTCGAAGGTTCCCTTATCCCAAACTTTCAGCGCATGCTCTCCAGAACCAACGACCTCAACCTCATGGCCTTCCATTCGAAGAATGGACTTGGAAACCGCCTGATTGGATTCGTTATCGTCTACCACCAAAATTGTGAGTTTGCTATAATCATCCGTTTTGCAGACCGCGCCGCAGATACCAGCATCGTGGGGCCGTTTCCCGCCCCTGCCCAACTTCACCGGAACTTCAATTCGAAAGCAGCTCCCCACGCCAAACTCGCTCTCTACCTCGATCCTTCCCCCCAATAAATCGAGGGACTTCTTCACGATCGCCAAGCCTAAACCCACGCCATCGCTGCTCCTCGTAGTGCCGCTATCCAACTGCTCGAAAGCCCTGAAGATCGAACTCAGCTTCTCCGCGGGGATTCCGCAACCCGTGTCCTTCACCGATATCGCCAAGCTGCAGACGCCTAAAGCCGTCTCATTGACGCCCGCCGTCAGGTCCACCCGCCCTTCGCCGGTGAACTTTATCGCATTTTCCAAGACATTCCTGACGATCTGAGTGATGCAAGACCGATCGCCGATAATGAGCTCTGGCAACCCGTCTGCAACTTCCACCCCAAAGTCCAAGCCTTTATCCAAAGCGCGGATACGCACTAGATCCGATATGTGTCGAATCATATCCGCAGTATCTATCACCTCCGATTTGATCTCCAAGCCTCCTGACTCTATCTTCGAGAAATTCAATATATCGTTCACCAAGGACAGTTGATCCTTGCTCGCCTGAAAAACCAACTTCAGAAAGCTCTCTTGCTGATCATCCAGTTCCGTCTTCAAAGCCAACTCGGTCATGCCCATGATGCAATTCAGCGGAGTTCGCAACTCGTGACTCACCAACGCTAAAAACTCGCTCTTCGCGTTGCTAGCTCGCTCGGCTATAAGCTTCTGGCGATTCAGCTCCTGACGATTTCGCTCCCATGAAGAAAAAAGATGAATCCGATGAAGACGCTCCTCAAGTAGCGGCTTTAATCGCTTCATAAAGGGACCGAACTTCGTATCCAAATCAAAGAGTACGATTGCAGAAATCCTGCCCTCGATTTCCAAAGACATTAAATCAGTCGCAACGTTCTTGTATTCCTCCGAGCGAAGCTCATCCAAGGGATTCAAGCGTCTCCAGCTCGTAGCGAATGAGTCGCGCAACCCTCTCTCGTCTATGAGCCAATAGATTCCCTTGCTCTCGTTAATCAGCGTAGCATCCCGCACTGCTTCCTCAAATTTGAAGAATCCTACAAAGCGGCACTCAAGGCCGCGAGCCAAGCCGGAAAGCGTTTCCAAAAATCCCCCGATAGAAAGAGAACTTTCCTGCCGGGCCTGAAGCGAGCGTATCACTTCGTCCATCTCTGAGAGCATCGCTTTCGAATAGCGACCGTATCGAGTGACCTCATTGCAACACACCTCGAAGATCGCTTCATTCATTTCAATGCTTCCAAACGGGACTGCATTTCGATCCCGATTCCAATGTCCTAAACGGTCGCCTAGTCGAGTGATCAAGTAGTGCGCGAGCGACGCGTCATATCCCAAACTGACTGCCTTTATCAAAACCTCTTTAAACGAGTCGAATAGGCTGACCCCCTCCTGTTGCAAGCGCGAAAAAAGCTGCTGGATGGACAGCCGAGCCGCCTCATCCAAAGAACCCCCGACGGACAGTATATAGTCCAAGCCCCTAACGCCCGGCACGAAACTAGTCTCCTGTAAAGGGTCCGCATAGTCACGACCAAGCGTCGATTGCCGTTTCACCAATCGCGTGCTAACCGTTTCAACCGTCGGCAGCACATCTCTAGTCTCAATCCTCCTGATCAATTTCTTAGCCGCCTTGTACGCCGCGAAATACAATGGATCCGCGATCGTCGTGAGAGCATGATCGCCTAATAATAGAACCTCCGGCATGTTCCCGCAGCCAATCACTGCAATATCATCCGGCACCTTAGATCCCCGCTGCTTCGCCGCATGAATCGCCCCCATCGCGGCTCTATCGCTACAGCAAATGATCGCATCTACATTCGACTCGCGTCTCAATAATTCGAATACCTCCGAACGAGCCTTATCGTATCCAAAATCCGCTTCTACGAGCAGACCTCGATCGAAAGGTATATCATTGATCCGCATCGCATCCACGAAAGCGTTTAAGCGATCAGGAGCCGTATAAATGTCAGGCCGCGCCGCGACATAAGCGATCCTCGACCGGCCGATCTCCTTCAAATGGCCCACAGCCTCAACTGTACCCCGTGTGAAGTCGGAATTCACCGTCGGAATCGCGTCCGAAGGAGAATTCAACACCACCAAAGGCACCCCCAAATCTCGCAATATATTTAGCGAAGGGTCATCCTCCAAAGTCCTCCGGCGATAGATAAGACCCGCCAAATCGTCCAAAGGCAGAAAATCCGCAACTTTTGCAGTAATCAGTTCATATCCATGCTCCTTGGCGCAAAGTCCAGTCGCAAGCCGTGCGTAAAAAAGGTGCGCCTCATCCCATGTATGATCGATTACGCCAATGGTTCGCTTACGAGGATGCATTGTTTGGGTTAAGCTGAGTAAGGGACAATCAGGTCGGAAATGAGGAGAACATCAAAAATCGACAGTACAAACCCTGATAATTCAAGGCAAAGAATAAGGGTTCACCACATATTAACAGCTTTTTCAAAGAGAGGGCGCTCTCATTCGATTTCGAAACTCTCCCCATATAGCTCGTCGAAGCGCACCCAAGTATCGCTCTCCAAACCGGGTTCATTCGATCGCGCAATATTAAGCGTCACCTGCAATTGCTTCAAAGCCGTATCGAACCGACTCTTAGAGCACCCGAACCGCCTTATCGCTTCTCTCCTCAACTCGCCGGTCGTTCCCGAATCCAGTCTAACCAATTCGAAAACGCCTTGAGCCAATTCCGAGCATTCCTCCACCCGCTTTCGAAACTTCGGGTGATGAGTTTCCTTCAAATAAGACATGCTCATCAAAGCCGCATTCCCGCCCTGGATTTTGCCATAAAAGATATCATCCGGATACGTCTCCGGCAACTCGTTCTTCCAGGCCCAAATCGCTTCAACCCTCTCCCCCCACTTAGTCCGACCGCCCTTTCGGTCCGGCAAATCCACCACATCCCAAAGCGCCCGAACCCCCTTCACTTTTCCGCTAAACAAAGTACACAACCCCACAGACTGCACAAATTCAAAGGCCTCCTCCAAAGTCTTCACCTTCATCACCCCCCAATCAAAGGATCCAAAAATCCAAAGGCAACTTCGTATCCATTCAATCACCACACTAAAATCTTCTATCCACCATCTTCATCTTAATCTTCTATCCGTTTGGGCGAGACAGTAGATAGAAGATGAAGATAGACGACACAAGAGCCAGACCCCAAATTTCAAACTTCCAAATTCAAAATTCCCCATTCAGATTCCCGCCCTTCCATGGACTTCCCCCTCACGCCGCTCAAGAACCCTAAAAACACCGACGAGATCCTCGAGGCCTTCCTCGACTACCTCGCCGAGAAAAACATCGAGCCCTACCCCGCCCAAGAAGAAGCCATCCTCGAAATCTTCGCCGACAAAAACCTCATCCTCAACACCCCCACCGGTTCCGGCAAATCCCTCGTCGCCGCGGCCATGCACTTCTACTCCGCTTCTCAAGGTCGCCGCTCCGTCTACACCTGCCCCATCAAAGCCCTCGTCAACGAGAAATTCCTCGCCCTCTGCCGCGACTTCGGCCCCGAAAACGTCGGCATGATGACTGGCGACGCCTCCGTCAACCAAGGCGCCCCCATTCTCTGCTGCACCGCCGAAATCCTCGCCAACATCGCCCTCCGCGACGGCGAAAACGCACGCGTCAACGACGTCATCATGGACGAGTTTCACTACTACTCCGACCACGAACGCGGCGTCGCCTGGCAAGCCCCCCTCCTCACGCTCCCCCACTGCCGCTTCCTCCTCATCTCAGCCACCCTCGGCGAAACCCACTTCTTCTCCAAAGAACTCGAAAGCCTCACCGGCGCCGAATGCGTCACCGTCTCCTCCCGCGAACGCCCCGTCCCCCTCGAGTTCACCTACCAAGAAATCCACCTCACCGAAACCCTCGAGAAGCTCAAAGCGGAAAACAAACTCCCCGTCTACATCGTCCACTTCACCCAAAAGAACGCCTCCGACACCGCCCAAAACCTCATCTCCCTCAACCCCTGCACCAAAGAGGAAAAGAAGATCATCTCGGAGGAGCTCAAAGGCGTCCAATTCACCAGCCCCTTCGGCAAGGAAATCCAAAAACTCCTCAAAGCCGGCATCGGCCTCCACCACGCCGGACTCCTCCCCAAATACCGCGTCCTCATCGAAAAGTTCGCCCAAAAAGGACTCCTCAAATTCATCTGCGGCACCGACACCCTCGGCGTCGGCGTCAATGTCCCCATCCGCACTGTCCTCTTTACCCAACTCTGCAAATACGGCGGACAGAAAACCAGCATCCTCTCCTCGCGCGACTTCCACCAGATTTCCGGCCGGGCCGGACGCAAGGGCTTCGACGACGTCGGCTACGTCGTCGCCCTCGCTCCCGATCACGTAATTGAAAACCTGAGACAAGAGCAAAAAGCCTCCAACGACCCCAAAAAGAAAAAGAAGCTGGTAAAGAAAAAGCCCCCCGAACGCGGCTACGTCCACTGGGACGAATCCACCTACACCAAACTCCAAGCCGCTCCTCCCGAAGCCCTCGAATCCCGCTTCAAAGTTTCCCACGGCATGCTCCTCAACGTCCTCAGCCGCCCCGCCGACGGCTGCCGCGCCATGCGGCAAATCATCGACGACTGCCACTCTACCCACTCGGCAAAGAAGACCTACCGCAAACAAGCCTTCCAACTCTTCCGCGCCCTCGTCGAACGCAACATCATCGAGATCGTCCCTCAAGACGAACGCCCCTCCCCCGAGCAAAAGCTCCGCGTAAACGTAGAGCTCCAAGACGACTTCTCCCTCAACCAAACCCTCGCCCTCTACTGCATCGACACCCTCGCCCTCCTCAATCCCGAAGACCCCGACTACGCCCTCAAACTCCTCTCCCTCGTCGAGTCCACCCTCGAAAACCCCGACGCCATACTCCGCAAACAGCTCGACAAGATCAAAACCGAGAAAGTCGCCGAGATGAAAGCCGATGGCATCGAGTACGAAGAACGTATGGAAAAGCTGGAGACGCTCGAATACCCCAAACCCGAATCCGAATTCATCTACCAGACCTTCAACGAATTCGCCCGCTCCCACCCCTGGATCGGAGGAGAAAATATCAAGCCCAAGTCCATCGCCCGCGAGATGTTCGAACGCTACGCCAGCTTCTCCGACTACGTCAAAACCTATGGTCTCCAACGCGCAGAAGGCCTCCTCCTCCGCCACCTCGCCAACGTCTACCGCTTCCTCTCCAACTCAGTCCCTCCGGTCTTCAAAACCGAAACCGTCGAAGAAATCTCTACCTACCTCGAACACCTCCTCAAACACACCGACTCCTCCCTCATCGACGAGTGGGAACTCCTCAAAGACCCCAACTACCAAAAAGAAGAAACCACCGAACTCCCCAACACCCCTCAAACCTCCGACATCGCTCGCGACAAAGCCGAACTCACCCGCCTCGTCCGCGCCCACATCTTCAAGTTCATCCGCCACCTCGCCAACAAGCACTACCAAGACATCGCCGAAACCTACGACCTCACCCAACTATTCGCCTCAGAACCCGAACCACCCAAATGGCTCGACCTCGCCCTTGAGCAGCGCATGGCCCCCTACTACGAATCCAGATCCTGGATACGCCTAGACCCCGCCGCCCGAAACAAATCCCACACCCACATCATCACAGACGAGACCCCCAACACCTGGCACATCCACCAAACCCTCATCGACCCCGAAGAGCAAAACGACTGGACCGCCACCTTCCAACTCGACATAGAAAAAACAAAGCAAACCCAAACACCCTCACTCACCCTAATCTCCCTCTCCCCCACAACCCAGTAAGACAGGAGACAGGAGACAGCTTTACAACGATAACTCCCCATCCCAAAAGTCCAATTCTACTCAGAAGATTGAGTCACCACAGCCTAACATAAAAATTAGTGCAAATTAGCGGACAAACACAAAAGCAATGCCCAACATCATCAGTGCATATCAGTGACCATCAGTGGTTAAAAGCCCCAAAGCCCATCATCCACTTCCCCATTCAAAATT
>JBCCZW010000148.1:0-8251 GCA_039186805.1 Verrucomicrobiota bacterium | reverse complement strand
CAGATAGATTCTTCGATTTTGTAGCTATCGAGTAACTGCCTGACAGCGCTGGCGTCCATTTCCAAACGAAAGGCGCCTCAAGCAGCTCGCCCAACGGGGATCCATTCACCGAAAACTCGACCGAATCAACCGTCCCATCTCCTTGGGTATCGAATACCTCGATCGATACCGTTTCCCCAACTTCTCTAGCTAAAGAACCGCCCTGAATTTCAACGGCCGGATCCAGAGAGGCATCCAAGACGTCGACCAGCGCTTCCTTCTCGTAACTTCCCAGCGCCGTCTCGACTACAGCCTTCAATGTTCTCAAACCCACATTGCCCACGGACCACGGAAAATCGTAAGTCGCGTAACTCTCCACTTTAATGAGTTCGTCTCCCTCAAAAAGGGAAACCTGGGATATGGGTGATAGGTTACCTTCAACCAAAACGCGGATGTCCGCACTTTCACCAACGCGGTAATCTCGATTCTCCAATCCCGTGATCTCGACAAAAATCACATCCCTTTCCAGTATCGGATCGCTAACGATCAAGCTCTCGACGTTCGAATCGTAAATCAGGTTTGCAGAATTCACCGAACGAGCGGAAAAATCGTACGAGCCTGCCTCCGAACCGAGCCACTCTATAGCATAAGGAGAAGTCGAGTCTGAGCCCAACAGAGTCTCTCCTAAGTAAAAATCCACTCGAACCAATGACTCAACATCTCCAATCGGCGCGGCCGTCAAGGAAACCCATTCACCCGTTTCGATTTCCGCGCTTCCAATAGACAGATCGATGGCGACCGCATCTGGTATCGGATCGCTCACTACGACCATTACGGTTTCGGAAGTAGCTGTCAGCGAAGCTGTATTGACGCTCCTCGCAATAAAATCGAAACTTCCAGGGCCTTCGCTCACCCAAGTTGCAGAATAAGGAGCGACCGCATCCGATCCAATCAAAGTCTCACCCAAATAGAAATCCACCCTCGCCAGAAACTCACCATCTCCGATTGGCGTGGCAGTCAATAACGTCGCGTTCCCCGTCTCTATCTCTTCATTGCTGACCGACAAACTAATAGCTACCGCCTCAGGTATCGGATCGCTGACTACAACCGTCGCGAGTCCAGAAGAAGCGATCAACGAAGCCGTATTCACGCTCTTCGCAGTAAATCCGAAGCTCCCGGCAGTCTCGCTCACCCAATCTATTGAATAGGGAGCTTCCGAATCCGACCCAATCAAAGTTTCGCCCAAATAGAAATCCACTCTCGCCAAAGCCTCGGCATCTCCGATTGGCACGGCAATCAACGACGTCGTGCTCCCCGTCTCAATCTCTTCACTACTAACCGACAAACTTATAGCCACCGCATCTGGTATCGGATCTTCAACTACAACGCTCGCAATTCCGGAAGAAGCAGTCAATGAAGCTGTATTGACGCTTCTCGCAGTAAAATCGAAACTTCCAGAGCTTTCGCTCACCCAGGTGATCGCGTAAGGCGCATTTGAATCACTGCCGATCAAGACCTCGCCCAAATAGAATTCTACAGAAGATAAATCAGCTTCTGAGCCCAGAATTGTAGCGGAAAGCGTTACCTCTTCACCCAGCTCAATAGAAGCTTCGCTCAGACTCAGGCTGAGCGCAACCGGATCGGGAATCGGGTCAACCAGCGAAACCGATACAGCCTCGGATTCAAAGCTCTCGCCCGAGCCATTCAACGCGATCACTTGCAAGGAATAGCTTCCTGCCAAAACAGGATTCCAACTCATTTCGAATGGCGCAGCCAAGTCATTGAAGATCTCATTCCCATTCACGCGGAAGGAAACGCTTTGAACGCTGTGATACGTCCCATCAATCTCCGCAGAAAGAGATAAGACGTCACCCGTCGTAAACTCCGAATCGGCGCTTGCGCCCGCCAGCGACAGGCTCAGATCGCCATCCGCTACCGTCGCGCTCAAGCTGCTAGTATACACGCCTATCCCAGTCGTCACTCTCAACTCCAGGTCAATATTCTGCAGCGAATCAGGGGTAATGGAAAAAGCATAAGGACTGCTGCTTTCGGTGTGGACAAGAGTCTCTCCAGAAAACAGCTCGACTTTCTCAATATCGGAAACCGCCCCCTCCACGCTCGCCTGAAAAGCTTTTTCTACCCCATAAGTCAAAATCTCGCCATTCGAAATCCCGACAAACGAAACCGCCACATTCTCTTCCGGATCCTCGACTTGCGTATCCGTAAACTCATCACGCCAGGCCAAGCCATAAGAAACGTCAGACTGATCTCCATCGATCTCTATCAGATAGTATCCGGCAGCCAACCCCTCCTCGTAAACGTGCTCGACGTTATCCACCGGACTGTCGCTCAAGAATACTTCCGTTCCTCGAACGCCACCGGCATCCGACTGATATAAACCCATACTCAAATCTGCGAGGTCCGTGGTCATAAAAAACCAAGACGACCCTTTATCAACCACGCGGTGCCAGGTGAGTACGGCCGAAAACGTCCCTCCACTATGATAAATCAAATACTGATTAGGTTGAGCGACCGTCGTTCCGAAATCCCATCCGCTCCCATTGCTTGCATCCGATTCAGACGCCTCAACCCGACCAGAAATCAACGTCCGGTAGCTGTTATAGACATTCACTTCACCGAGACCGAAAACTTCATCGAGAGGTTTCGTCGAAGAGTGACTCCAATCCGAAACCTCCTCTTTGGTCGCTCCCACTAATACGAGGGCTTTTAGCATCTCCGTATTCCCCACGACGTCATAGCCCAACCCCTTTGCTTCATTCAAGACGAGAGTCGCCGTTGCAGTGACGACGGGCGTGCCGTAACTCGTTGCCGTATTCGTACCCAGAATATCTGGCTTAATACGCCCTGAGCCATCCGTATTCGTCCCCCCCTTACTGTGATTGCCGTTCGTGTTTCCGACCGTAATCCCATTGTACATGTTTCCCATTAACTGAGGAAAACTGTCATTGTTGTTAAGCCCTGCCACCATCAAGCAATCGAACACATCGATGATATAATCCGAACGCTGCAACGTAAACGCCGCCGCTCCCGCGCTCGTGGAAATCCAACTGTGATTCACAATATCAATCTCTGGATCGACAGGCCCTGTGCTCAAAAAGTTAGGATAGGTTGAAAGCCAATTGCTCGACTGAAATACATCTAGCTGAGTCAGCCCGGGCAATATGCTACCCGTGCCCGCGATGCGACTCGCCACCGAACTCGCGTGCCCAGAATTGTCCGAAGAACCTGACCGCAGATTGAAAGTGACATTGGCGAACTTGCTATCTGACGCATTGGGCGAATAATTGCTCCCGGCCTCAGCCATCCCCACGCCTACGTCCACATCCGATCTCAGCTGGTCGCCATACTCTGCGGCCAACTTCGTGTAATCGATGTCGTCTTTCCAATCAGCATGTCCTATTTTGACGCCACTTGAAAAGCAGAGTACAGCAGTAATAACCTTATTGAAATTCATGAGCGAAGCGAACCGCAGGGAATAAAATTCACCTACAATTTCGGTCCCGGTTCGTCCAAGATTCAGAAGGAAATCCCATTCAAGCGAAAATAAGAAGTCTCACCTAAGGAGGCCGCGTTTTACCTGAGTATCTACCGCAAGCGGCGCATCGGGAATTCAACTCAGCTCAGCCAGTAGCTGACCCGCCAGAAATCTTAGCTTAAAAGCTTCCGCAAAATCTCGTCCGCTTCCTGCGGATTCGCCTTGCCGCGAGACTTCTTCATCACCTGACCCTTTAGCGAATTGATCGCCTTCTCATTGCCAGACTTATAGTCCTCTACCGGGTTGGGGTTTTCCGCAATCGCTTCCCGACACCAAGCTTCCACCTGGCCGCTATCGATGTCCGACTTCAAGCCCTTGCGTTCAATCACTTCATCCGCGGTCTCGCCCGATTTGAACATCTCAGGAAACACGTCCTTATTCGCAACGTTCTTAGTAATCACACGCTTTTCAACCACGCTGACCAGCGACAACAAATGCTCCGGCTGAACTTTGCTCTCAGCCAAACTTAACCCAGCCTCGCCGAGCTCTCTTAAGAGATTGTTCACCACATAGTTTCCAATCGCCTGAGCGCTTTTGGGAGCCTGCTTCGCAGCCGTCTCGAAATACTCGCTCAGCTCGCGATCAGGAACCAAGACGGAAGTGATCGTGTAAGGAAGTTCGTACTCTTCCATAAACCGGCGCTGCTTGTCCCATGGCAACTCTGGAATTTCGGAGCGTATCCGATTTCTCCATTCATCGTCCACGCGAACCGGCATCAAATCCGGATCCGGGAAGTACCGATAATCATGGGCATCCTCCTTCTCCCGCATGGGCTCGGTAATACCCTGATCCGCGTTCCAACGCCAAGTAGCCTGCTTAATCTCATTTCCTTTTTTTAGCTCACGCGTCTGACGCTTAATTTCGTACTCAATACCGTTCTTAACGCCCGTAATACTATTAAGGTTCTTGAGTTCGATCTTCGCGCCCAGCTCTTTTTGGCCAACTGGGCGTACCGAGATATTCGCATCCGCCCGCATCTGCCCCTTCTCCATATCGCAATCCGAGATGCCGCAATAAACCATCGTTTGGCGAATCGCCGTCAAAAACGCAAAGGCCTCAGCGCCTGAATGCATATCCGGTTCGCTCACGATCTCCATCAAAGAAGTCCCTGCTCTATTGTAATCCACTAAACTATCTTCGGCGAAGTGATTCAACTTCCCGACATCATTCTCCAGATGAATACGAGTCAGCTTAATATTCTTATGCTCGCCCATCACATTGCGAGACTTGCCCTCAAGCTCTATCTCCACGAAGCCGCCATCGCAAATCGGCTTATCATATTGAGTGATCTGATAGTTGTTCGGACTATCCGGATAGAAGTAGTTCTTCCGGTCCCACTTGCAGTAGTCAGGGATCGTGCAATTCAAAGCCAAGCCAGCCTTTATAATCCCATCCAAGGCCTTTTTGTTCATTACCGGCAAAGCCCCCGGAAGCCCCATTATTACAGGGTCCACGAGAGTATTCGGCTCGTATCCAAATCCAGCCTTACAGCGAGTAAAAATCTTCGATTCGCACTTAATCTGCACGTGTACCTCAAGCCCGATAGTCGCTTCGTATTCCATCAAATTCACCTCAAATTCTGTTCTTCTGTAGGAAGCTCGCTTGCGAGCGATCAACGTTCATAAATCCGGATGCTGATTCACGAAATCATGAGCTGCCTCGAACTCCTGACCAACCGCCAACAACTCCTGCTCCTTAAAAGGCTTGCCCAAAATTTGCAAACCGACCGGCATGCCATCACTGTATCCGCACGGCAACGACATACCGGGAATTCCAGCCAAATTCGCCGAAATCGTATAGATATCGCTCAAATACATCGAAAGCGGATCTTCCATCTTCTCCCCCTTCTTAAATGCCGGAAACGGAGAAGTCGGCGCCAATAGAGCATCCACTTCCTCAAAAGCCTTTAAAAAGTCATTTCTAATCAAAGTGCGTACCTTCTGAGCCTTCAAATAATACGCATCATAGTAACCGCTACTCAGCACATACGTACCCAAAATAATACGACGCTTCACTTCCTCGCCAAACCCTTCCGCCCGCGACTGACAGTATATATCTACCGAATCCTTCGCATCGAAGTTCTCCGCGCGATGCGTATAGCGAATCCCATCGTAACGAGCCAAATTCGAAGAGGCTTCCGCGGTAGCGATTATATAATAGGTCGCCACCGCATACTCCGTGTGCGGCAAAGAAACTTCCTTAATCTCGCAGCCCAGACTCTTGTAGAAATCGATCGCCTTGCGCACCGGCTCCATGGCAGTCGAATCCGCCGCGCTCTCGAAGTACTCCTTCGGCAAGCCAAGCGTCCACTTCTTGCCCTTAAAAGCCTCCAAGGACGCCAAATAGTCAGGAACTTCGGACTTATAAGAAGTCGAGTCCCTTTCGTCATGCCCCGAGATCGTCTGCAGCAACATCGCCACATCCTTCACGCTACGCCCGAACGGACCCACCTGATCCAATGAGGACGCAAAAGCCGCCAAACCAAAACGCGAAACACGGCCATAGGTTGGTTTCAAGCCTACCACGCCACAATGAGAAGCCGGCTGACGGATCGATCCCCCAGTATCGCTCCCCAGTGAGACGGTCGCCTGGCCAGCCGCCACCGCGGCCGCGGAACCGCCAGAGCTACCACCCGGCACGCAATCCAAATTCCAAGGATTCGAAGTGACATGAGTCGCCGAATTCTCCGTAGAAGAACCCATCGCGTATTCATCCATGTTTAAGCGACCCCAAAGAACCGCTCCCGCTTGTTTCAAATTCTGAATACAAGTCGCATCATACGGAGAAACGAAATTCGCCAGCATCTTGCTGGAACAAGTCAGGGGTTGGCCCTTCACCGCCAGGACATCCTTAATGCCGACGGGTATCCCATCCAGAGCGCCCCGCGCCTCGCCCGCAGCCCGACGCCCGTCCGACGCCTCTGCCTGCGAAATCGCATCCGCCTCATCAAAGCTATTAAAAGCGCCCACGCGATCCTCCACCGCCTTCGTGCGCTCAATCACCACTTTGGTAAGCTCCACCGAAGAAAGCTCCCCCTTCTCAAGCAAACCGCTCAACTCGCTCGCCGACTTATAATAAAGTTCTTCTGACATTCCACTATCTCCTGTAGACGCGATCGCTGATCGCGTAACGGGTCCGCGCCCGCATCTACAAAAATCCAATTACTCCACCACCTTCGGCACCACTATCATATTCTGCCTCTGAGCTGGCGCATTCTTCAAAGCCTCTTCGACTGGCAGCTCACTACTTACCAGATCTTCCTGCCACACATTCTCTACCGGATGAGGATGCGCAGTTGGCTCCACATTATCCGTGTCCAGCTCGTTGAGCTTCTCGATGTATCCAAGAATTGATTCCAGTTGCCCGGAAAACTTGCTCTTCTCTTCGTCGCTCAAGTCGATACGAGCCAACTTAGCAACGTAGTCGATATCTACGTGGGGTGTTTCAGGCATGGCTAAATATTAATCGCGGATTTCGTAATCAGTCTTTTCTCGAATTCCCTTTTGGATCGCCTCAAAGGCTTGGTTTACTTCCTTATCCTTTAAAGTGCGCTCCGCAGAACGGAAGGTCATCGAAACCGCGATGCTCTTCTTGCCTTCCTGCAGACCACTTCCTTCGTAAACATCAAAGACTGCCACGTCTTCGAGTTCGAAGCCTTTAGCCGCTTTCGTCGCAATCTTTTTGACCGCGCTCACCACGACCGATGCTAGCTCCCTTTGATTCACTACCAAAGCTAAATCCTTGGAGGAGGGAGGGAACAAGCTAAACGGTTTAAACTTCACTCGCTTCTGTTCCCGCAGACGCTCTGGCAAAATGCTGAACATGCCAGCGATCACCTCCCCTTGCACGTCCATCTCCTTGACGCGGTTCAAATTCATCAAGCCAATCCGGGCGAAAACGCCTGCCCTCGGCTCATCCAATACAGCCGAATGCTCCTCTTGCCAAGCGGTCGTATCCACTTGGACCGGCTTCAACGGATAGCGGCTCAAATCGATTCCCGCGAAACCGGCAATCGTTTCAATACGCTTTCTTGCGGCGTAATAATCATCCTTCGTCCGCGCTTTCCAACTACGGACTTCACCTTCCGAAGCCTCCGCAAAACCAACCGAAACCAGTTCAAGTACCTTGCCCTCGATCTCTTGGAAAGTGCGCCCTACTTCGAAGAAACGAGTCGCCCCCGTCTTGCGTTGTTGATTGGTGCGGAGCGCATCCAATAGTCCTGGAATCAAGCTATGGCGCAATTGCGTCTGGTCTTCGGAAATAGGATTCTTCAAGGCCAGCGCATCCGCCGAAACGCTGCTCGACCAGTTCTTTTGCTCGTCGTATGAACGCAGAGTATAATTAACCGCTTCGCAGAAATGCTGCCCTACTAAGTAGTCACTTGATCTGCGATTGAAGACTGTAATGGGGTTGTCACTACGAGCCATCGCCGTCGCCACCACAGAACTCGCTGGAATCTGATCAGTGCCGTACATGCGCAATACTTCTTCGACCAAATCGATCGGACGATGCAGATCGCCTCGATGACTGGGAATCACAACTCTCCAAAGTCCAGAATCATTGGCCCGCACCTCAAGCTCTAGACCCTCCAAGCTCGTCTTCATCTCGTCATCAGAAATATCCCAGCCCGCCTTCGCCCTCACCCAGTCCGGGGAAAGCTCAACCTCCGTCTCCCAAACTGGAGCCTTGCCCACTTCATATTCATTAACGCAAAGT
>JBCCZW010000147.1:0-8273 GCA_039186805.1 Verrucomicrobiota bacterium | reverse complement strand
TTTTGCGGGGCGTCTGTGGGCAGGGAAAGCAGCTGCCGCATGCTCAGATTGGAATCGTGGACGAGGAGGGGCGGATGTTGGCGGCGAACGAGGAGGGGCGTATTAAGATATTTGGGACATCGGTTTGTCGGGGGTATTGGGGCGATAAGGAGGATTTTAGCAAGTCTTTGGTTACTGGGGATTTAGGTAAAATGGACGCGATGGAGAGGTTGACGGTTCTGGGACGTTTGGACCGAGTGGTGATATCTGGTGGAGAGAAGATCAATTTGCGGGAAGTCGAAATCGTTTTCGAGGGAACGGGCTTAGTTTCCGATGTGGCGGCGTTTGGAGTGGAAGATAGGGAATGGGGGACGCGCCTGGGGGTGGCGTATGTGCCGGTGGATACAGCGGTTTCGGAAGAGGCGCTGCAGGAGCGTTTGCGGGAGACTTTGGCGAGCTACAAGATGCCGAAGCAGTGGGTGAGGTTGGGACGGCTGCCGCGGAATGAAGCGGGGAAGCTGCGGGTAGAGGAGTTTGTGGGGGTGAATAGTGAATGATGAATTGTGGATTTGGGATGATGGGCTTTTGGGGTAGTCTTCTGGAGGGCGGTTATCTTAGAGGGTGGTCTCAGCTCTTGGGGCTGCTTCGTAGTGAGGTGCCGCTAGCCTCAGTGATGATTTTTTGTGGCGCTTGTGGTTGATTTTGGTCTTGGGCTTGGTTGAGGTGGTGGGATGACGAAGGGCGATATTGCGGATGTTTTGAGTGAAATTGGGGTGTTGCTGGAATTGAAGGGGGAGAACCCTTTCAAGATCCGGGCGTATCAAAGCGGCGCTCGGAAGTTGGAGACTCTGGAGGAGGATCTCGGAACGCTGATCGAGGAGAAGCGTTTAGGGAAGGTCCAGGGCTTTGGGGATGCGTTGGTGCAGAAGATCACGGAGCTCCATGAGACGGGTTCGCTGGAGTTTTATGTGAAGCTCAAGGAATCGGTCGCGCCAGGTTTGGTATCCATGTTGGAGATACCGGGGATGGGGCCGAAGAAGATTGCTAAGTTGAACAAGGAATTGGGTATCGATTCTATCGAGAAGCTTCAGGCTGCGTGTGAAGCGGGGAAAGTGGCGGATTTGAAGGGCTTTGGAGCGGGGACTCAGGAGAAGATTTTGCAGGGGATTGCGAATCGGGAGATTTATGGGAAACGCCATTTGTGGTGGAATGCGAACGCGGTGGCGGAGCCGATATTGGAGGGCTTGTTGGCTTTGCCTCAGGTGGAAAAGGCATCGCATGCCGGGAGTCTGAGGCGGCTTAGGGAGACCGTGGGAGATCTGGATTTTATCGTGGGTTCTTCGGATCCGGGTCCGATTATGGATTGGTTTGTCGGACAGGAGGGCGTAGTGGAGGTGACGGCTCAGGGGGAGACGAAATCGAGCGTTCGCTTCGAGAGTGGCTTGCAGGCGGATTTACGGGTGGTTCCGGCGAAGCAGTTTGCCTTTGCGATGCATCATTTTACAGGTTCGAAGGAGCACAATGTATTGATGCGGCAGCGGGCGCTTTCGAAGGGTTTGAGCCTGAGCGAGTGGGGATTGAAGCCGGTGGATGAGGAAACCTTTGAAAATGGCTTAACGGCGAGCTCCGAGGAGGAGCTCTTTGGACTTTTGGATCTGAAGTTCGTGCCGCCGGAATTGCGTGAGGGTTTGGGTGAGATCGAGGCGGCCGAGAAGGGGGACTTTCCTGAACTTCTGGATACAGGGGATCTCAGGGGCGTTTTTCATAATCATACAAAGGCTTCTGATGGGAATAACTCATTGGAGGAAATGACGGCGGCGGCCCAGGAAATGGGATGGGAGTATTGGGGGGTGGCTGATCACTCTAAGGCGTCATTTCAAGCTAATGGCTTGGATGAGGAACGGGTGTTAGCCCAGCTGGAAAAAGTGAGGGGGCTGAATGCGTCGGGGAAATTCGATTGCCATATTTTCTCGGGGATCGAGTGCGATATTTTGAAGGATGGCAGCTTGGACCTCGATGAGGAGGTGATGATGCAATTGGATTATGTGGTGTCATCAGTGCACGGTTCCTTTACGCTTTCAGAGGAGGAGCAAACGGCGCGGTTCATAAAGGCGATCGAGCATCCGGCGACGACTATGCTGGGGCATTTGAGTGGGCGCTTACTCTTGCGTCGGGAGGAGTATCGGGTGGATGCTCAAAAGGTTGTGGATGCGGCGATCGCGAATGACGTCGTCATCGAAATTAATGCGAATCCGAGTCGCTTGGACATGGATTGGCGGTTTTGGAGGAAGGCGGCCGAGAAAGGGCTTTTAACGAGCGTTAATCCAGATGCGCATGATGTGGGGCATTTTGGATTCGTTTCGGCTGGGGTGAATGTGGCTCGTAAGGGTTGGCTGACTAAGGAGAATGTGTTGAATACGATGACGTTGAAAGAGGTGAAGAAGGTGTTGGGGAAGAGGAGACCTGGGTTGGCAAGTTTGGGGTGAGTTTGTTTTTGGGGTCCGCATATTTTCGCAGATGGTCGCAGATAAGATGGTAGATGAGACTCTTTTAGGTGGGACATCTTGGTGTGACTTTGGTGGGGCGTGATGGCTCTATCTTGGGTTTTTGCGGGTTTGCGTGAAACTTTGTTATGAAGGGTGGTGTATAGAGGGACGTATGAAAAAAAGTTCGTATTTTAAACCGATTTTCTCGGTCAGTTTTAGAGCTGGTACGTTGGATGCTTAGGAGCTAGTCGATAGGAAAAATCATGGGATTCTTAATTTTTATAATACCTACAATTATTCTGGCGCTTTGGGCTCAGTCCAAGGTGTCGTCTACCTACAACAAGTATGTCAGGGTGGGGTCGAGGAGTCGGATTACGGGTCGCGAAGCGTCTGAAGCGGTGATGCTGAATGCGGGGATTCGCGACGTTCAGATCGTGGAAGTGGCCGGCCAATTGACGGATCACTACGATCCGGTGAACAAGCGTCTGGCTTTGAGTCATGACAATTACTACGGTTCGAGCCTTGCGGCCCTCGGGGTGGCAGCTCACGAGGCGGGTCACGCTGTTCAGCATGCGCAGGGTTACCAGGCGTTGAAAGCGAGAGCGGCTTTGATCCCGGTTACGAATATTGCATCCAGCATTCTGCCGTTCGTGATGATCGGAGCGTTTATCCTGCCGTTTTTGTCGGGCTGGGGTATCCAGATGGCGGTGATCTGCTATGTGGTGCTGACGATTTTCCAGCTAGTGACGTTGCCTGTTGAGTTCGATGCGAGCAATCGCGCAAAGAAAGAGTTGGTGGCTTTGGGAATTCTCGGGAATGACGAAATGGTCGGAGTTAATAAGACGCTTAATGCAGCCGCTTGGACTTATGTCGCTGCATTCGTTTCTTCACTGGGATCGTTGCTGTATTTCCTGACGCTCTTTAGCGGTAGGGACGAATAAGACTTTTATTGGAGGAACAATAAATAAGGAGGAGGACGCGCCTTTCCGGATGGGAGGGCGCGTTTTTTCTTTTCGTTTGCCAGCGATATTCTTGAGGGTTTGGGGGTCGGCAGACTCTCGTCGGCTATTATAAGCGGCGCAAAGTGGCGATTTAGGGAATTTCACGGCTTGAAAGGCGCAGGGGGACTGCTCAACTTCTTCCGCTTCTTATGCAGACGGCTAACAAACGTAATTTCAGCATTATCGCCCATGTGGATCATGGTAAGACGACTTTGTCGGATCGTTTGCTTGAGCACACTCAGACCGTAGAGAACCGTGTGTTGACTGAGCAGCATTTGGACTCGATGGATTTGGAGCGGGAAAGAGGCATCACCATTAAGAGTCATCCGGTGACGATGAATTATCGGGCGAAGGATGGAGAGATTTACCAGCTGAACTTGATGGATACTCCGGGGCACGTGGACTTTTCTTACGAGGTGTCGCGGAGTTTGGCGGCTTGCGAGGGCGCTTTGCTATTGATCGATGCGGCTCAGGGGGTGGAAGCTCAGACGGTGGCCAACGCTAATTTGGCGGTGGAGCAGAATTTGCAGATCATCCCGGTGATCAATAAGATCGATCTGCCGAGCGCGAATTTGGATCTTTGCCTGAAGCAGCTGGAGGATTTGCTGGCGATTCCAGCGGAGGAAGCGATTTTGGCTTCGGCGAAGAATGGAATTGGGATCGAGGATGCGTTGGAGGCGATCGTGAAGACGGTACCAGGTCCTCGTTGGTCTGACTACGAGAGCGCTCGAATGTTGGTCTTCGATTCGGTTTACGACGCGTATCGCGGAGCGATCATTTATGTGCGATGCTTTTCCGGGGAATTTAAGCGTGGCGACCAGGTGGTGATGATGAGCGATAACACGCGGGCGGAGATCAAAGAGGTCGGCGTGTTTACTCCTTCGATGGAAAAAGTCGACTCGTTGAAGTCGGGCGATGTGGGCTACTTGGTCTGCAACATCAAGAACGTGGCGGACATTAAGATCGGCGATACGATCACGCAGCATCGTTTCGAAGCAGCGGAAATGCTGCCAGGTTACCAAGAAGTGAGGCCGATGGTTTTCAGCGGTATTTATCCTGTGGAGACGAGCGACTTCGAGAAGCTGAAGGCGAGCATGGGTAAGTTGCAGTTGAATGATGCAGCCTTTAGTTTCACGGCAGAGAGCTCGGTAGCGCTGGGTTTTGGGTTTCGTTGCGGATTCTTGGGATTGCTCCACATGGAGATTATTCAGGAGCGGATTCGTAGAGAGTTTGGAGTGGAGATCATTTCGACGTATCCAAGCGTTATATACAAAGTGGAGAAAGCCAATGGCGAGGTTTTGGAGGTGGATAATCCGCTTAACTTGCCGGATCCTTCGGCGATCGAGCGGATCCTCGAGCCGACGATTAAAACGTCTATCCACATTCCCAACGACTGCATTGGCGACATCATGAATCTCGTGATGGATAAGCGGGGCGTTTGCCAGCATACGGAGACTTTGGATGATTCCCGCGTGATGATCGTGGCGAATATGCCTCTGAATGAGATCCTGATCGATTTCAACGACCGCTTGAAGAGCATTACGCGCGGCTATGGCTCGATGGATTACGAATTGGATGAATATCGCGAGTCGAAGCTGGTTCGCATGGATATTTTGGTGAATGGCGATCCGGTGGATGCCTTTGCTTCGATTGTACATGCAGAAAAGGCGCGTGAAAAGGGGCTGATGCTCTGCGAAAAGTTGGCCGACATTATTCCTCCGCATCTGTTCAAGATTGCGGTTCAGGCCGCCTTGGGCGGAAACATCATTGCGCGCGCGAATGTACGTACGATGCGTAAGGATGTGACTGCGAAGTGTTACGGCGGCGATATTTCTCGTAAGCGCAAACTCCTTGAGAAGCAGAAGGAGGGTAAGAAGAAGATGAAGAACATCGGGAACGTTTCGATTCCGCCAGATGCGTTTATCAAGGTGCTGAAGAACGATTAGTTCTTTTTCGATAAGGTGATAGGTTGAAGGCGCTTAGGCTGTAGGGAAATTGGGCTTTGGTTTCCTTGGCCTCACGGCCAAGGCGACGGGTGACGGTGGGTTTTTCGTTGCTTGTGGGGGCGTCCTTCCTTTTATCGCGGTTTCCTGTATTTCTAAATACCTTTCTCTCATGTTTAGTTTTCTTCAGTCCGATTGGGGCAAGTTAAAAGCAGCGGCCAAGAATTGGCTGTATTTGAGCGACAAGGTTTACCATTTCCGAAAAGATCTCCTGCCGGAGGCCGATGTAGTGGAGCTTTCGAAGTTGAGGGACGAGCTGAAAACGCAGATGAAGAGCAAGGATGTGAACAAGCTCGAATATGCAGTGGAGGCGATGGAGAAGCATATGGAGAAGGTGGGAGGCAGCTACTTTCCACGATCGAGTTGGGGTGAAAATATCGAGTTCTTCTTTGTGGCGTTTATCGTCTATTTGGGGTTCACTTCGTTTTTCATCAAACCCTTCAAGATTCCGACAAATTCGATGTGGCCGACTTATCATGGGATGACGGCTGAGGTTTGGAAGACCGAAGAGGATAAGCCGAATATCGCGGTTAGGGCTTTTCGGAAGGCATCGTATTGGGCGAGTCGATACGAGGTAGAAGCTCCAGAGGATGGGGAGCTGTTGATTCCGTATCGGGAGGGTGTCGAGCATGTGGCTCTGCCGAATTACTCTGTTCCTGGCAGAAGATTTGGGGTGTTGCCAAAGAGCATTATGCCGGCGCGGATGGAGCGTTTTAGTTTTTTCGTCGGAGATTCGCTTGTTGAGTATGATGTCCCGGAGACGTTCTCCATGGGACAGCAAGTGATTCGGCCGCTTTTGTTTCCCGAAGAGCCGCAGTTCTCAGTTGGATTCAAGAAGCTGATCAAGGACGGAAAGAGGGTTGTCCGAAAGGAGGTTGTATTAACCGACGAGCGAGGCTACTCTCAAAAGCGTGTGCTCAAGTGCCTGAGAACAGGCATTTATTTGAAGAAGGGCGATCCGGTACTTTCGTTCGACATTCTCACGGGTGATCAGCTCTTTGTGGATCGAATGTCTTATCATTTCGTGAAACCCAAGATCGGCGACGGCTTCGTCTTTCGAACCGGTAATATCGATCGACTGATGAGAGGAGGCGCGGATGAGAGCTTTTACATCAAGCGTTTGGTTGGCACGCCTGGGGATGTCTTGGCGATTCGCGATGGGGGTCTCTTCGTGAACGATAGGCCTGCAGAGGGTTCGATAGCGTTCGAGAAGAATGCTAAGAAGGAAGAGCCCTATCGAGGCTATCAGGAAAAAGGACGTTTTATCGATTCCAAAGGCAAGGCTGTGCCGGAGGATTCGTATGCAGCTTTTGGGGACAATAGCTACAACAGTCTCGATGGAAGAGATTGGGGCTACGTTCCTGAGAAGGATGTCGTGGGGCGTCCCTTGGTAATCTACTACCCATTTACCAAGCGCTGGGGACTGACGAAGTAGGGAATCCGCGTCCTAGAGCGCCTTAGTTCTTTCCTTGGATTGTTCTTTTCGTTGGGTGTTGGCATGGCGAGGCAGTATCAGAATTACTGTGGCTCCATGGCCTTTTCCGCGGCTTTCGATCATGAGTTCGCCGCCGAGAGTTTTCACATTATTAGCGCAGGAGTGCATTCCGAAGCCGTGTCCGTCGGCTTTGGTGGTGAAGCCATGGGTAAAGATCTTTTGGAGGTCTTCGTTTTCGATACCGATTCCATTGTCGGAGATAGTGAGAATCGCCGAATTCTTAGGGGGGTCGTATTTGCCTTCGATATTGATGTATCCAACTTCTCTTTTCGCTTCTTTTATGGCTTCTTTGGCGTTCTTGACGAAGTTGGTTAGAATCTGGAGGATCTTATGCTTATCAGACTCGATGACGAGTTCCGGCTGCAAATCGAGCATAACCTTGCAGGCGCTGTTTTTGGTGTCGCCGAGAATCATGTCTATCGCAGAATCGACTAATTCGTTGAGATCTATCTCTTGGATGACGTCCACGTTCTTGGCGTGAGCTTGCTGGGCGGCGATAATGCGCTTCACGTGGTCGATGTTTTCTTTCATTCCATCGGTCTCTTTGAGACAACTTTCGAATTCCTCCATCATTACTTTAGATAGCTGCGCGAGGTAGTCTGGAATGGCGCTGCCCTTGGGATCTTGTGTAATGAAGTCGCCAAGGTTCCTGCGATTCTCATTTATGAGTTCTACTATTTTCTCTAGTTTGGGTCCTCTGAATTTCGAAATTTTCGTAGCGAGATTTACAATACCGATGTTAATGGAGTTGAGGACGTTGCCGACGTTATGGAGGACGTTGGTGGCTACTTCCGCCATGCCGGCTTTGCGTGCCGTAACGAGGAGTTGATCTTGAGCATTTTGCAGTTTGGCGAGGGCGGACGCGAGTTCTTGGCTATTGCGGAGAGTCTCTTCTGATTGGGTCGCGAGTTCGAGATTCTTAGTTTCCATCATTTCGGCCTGTTTCTCGAGTTCGCGATTCTTGAGCTCGATCTCGTGAGTACGCTCGAAGATCATGCGTTCGAGCTTGAGGTTCTGGTATTTGAGTCGTCTGGAGTAGATTGCGAAGCCGAGATAGACAAAACCTACGCCAAGCAAGATGTAAGCCGAGTAGGCGATCCCGGTCTCGTGAAGAAGGGGTTCGATGGTGAAATTGCGAGTGAGAGTCTGAATGGAGTTTCCATTTCCGAATTGGGCGTTTACGCGAAGCGTGTAGTCGCCGTGCTCGAGGTTAGTGAAAAGGACTTTGCTGTTGGGAGCCCAAGGCGACCAATCGGTGGAGAATCCTTCAAGAAAGTACTGGTAGTAGGTTTGGCGGATCGAGTTGGAG
>JBCCZW010000146.1:0-8280 GCA_039186805.1 Verrucomicrobiota bacterium | reverse complement strand
GCGTACCTAGACGGTGTCGCTCATTGGCTCGAGGTGGGCGATTTCTTGAGGCTACCACCTGGGGTGAGGCATCGATTTGCGACGGGGGATGAGGCTTTGGAGATGTTGGATATTCACTCGCCGGGCTCTCGGCCGGATCGGGATGTGTATTTTACGGGGGAGAAGCCGGAGGGATTTGGGAGTGAGTAGCGATTGGCCGCGAGCTTCTGAGGCGTTTGAATTTGGGGTGGTGTTCTTAGGGGCCGATTGCGAACGCTGGTGTTTGCTTAGCGGTTAGTTCGGTAGGGAGGGTGAGATCATCGGACTCACATTCGATGCTACTTTTGGGTGGAGGGAGATCATCGGACTCACATCCGATGCTACTTTTGGATTCTGGTTTTTGGGCTGTGGGGCTGGATTTCGCCGTGCGGAGCGAGAGGTTTAGTCTATCCTCCTATTGGCGGCGGAGCCAGTCGCGGCAGAGGTTTTCCCACTGGGAAACGGGGTAGGCGCTGGGACGGAGTCCGTAGCCGTGTCCGCCTGTCGGGAAGATATGGAGCTCGCAGGGGATGCCGGCTTTGTGGAGGGCGGCGCTGTAGGCGAAGGCGCTGGGAATGTATTTAGTATCGTCTTGTGTTTGAACGATGAATACAGGGGGAGTTTCTTCGGTGATTGCGAATTCGTCCTTAAGATTGAGTTCTTCGTCTCCCATGTAAGCGGGGTAGACGAGCACGGTGAAGTCGGGACGACAGCTTAGGTCATCGGCTGCATCGACTCGGGGGTAGGTTCGATCCGCCCAGCGGTTGCTGGCGGTGGCGGAGAGGTGTCCGCCAGCGGAGAAGCCGAGGATGCCGATACGGTTGGCTTGGACATTCCACTCATCGGCTTTGCTCCGGATGTAGCCGAGGGCGCGTTGGGCGTCTTGGAGAGCGCCTTCGCGGTTTTTGGGAACGCGGTATTTGAGGATAGCGGCGGAGAAGCCGATGGAGTTGAGCCATTCGGCGATTTGGATGCCTTCGTGGTCCCAAGCGAGAATATTGTATCCACCTCCTGGGCACACGAGAACGAAACCAGTGGGATAGCGGCTTTTCTTTAGATAGAGGGTGAGGCTGGGTTCGTCGACATTGGTTACGGCGTTGCCCCAGGAGCGTTCGATGATTTTTTCTTGGAGAGCGAGATCGTGAGGTTGGGGGATGCCATTGGGCCAGAGCGGAATGACTTTGCGCTCGGCGGGTTTAGGGGCTTGGCCGAAGAGTTGGTTGAGGGTGGGCATGAGGCCCTCGGCCCAGAGCTGGTAGCCGTATTCTTCTGGGTGGAGTAGGTCGGGCATTACGGTTCGGGAGAGAGTGCCGTCTTTTTCGAGGAAGAGGTCGTTGAGGTCGAGGTGAAGGACGCCTTTGCGTTGGGCGAGGGCGGGGATGCCTTCGTTGATTTTGTCGTTTATGAGGCGTTTGGGATCGTCTTTGGTTGCTCCGCGGGGGAAGATGCTGTGGAGGATGATCTTGGTTTCGGGGAGGCGTTGTTGCACCTCTGTAATAATTTTTTCGATACCAAGGAGAGTATCTGCAGGAGCGTGCCCTTCTCCGTGTCCGGTGTTGTTGGTGCCGATCATGATGACGGTGACTTCGGGGGAAAGGTTGGCGAGGGCGCCGTGCTGGATGCGCCAGAGCACATGTTCGGTGCGGTCGCCGCTGAAACCGAGATTGAAGGCTCCGAATTGGTCGAAGTTTTCCGCCCAGATTCCTTGATCCCAGTAATGAGTGATGGAGTCGCCTATGAAGAGAAGTCTGGCTTCGTCACCTCTTTGTCCTGCTTCAGCGAGCTTCTCCTCATAGCGAGGCATCCACCAGCGTTGAGCCCAGCGGGCGTCTTGGACGACGGGGGTGATGGAGGCCGGTTGGGCTTCCGCTGTTTGGGCGCTGAAGGAGGGCGCGATCGTCAGGAGTAAAGATAGGCAGATGAGGGGTTTCATGCTAGATCCGATTCGTTGGAGTCTTTGTAAAGGCAAGGGTACTCCGATGTAAAGCATGCTGGAGCGCATCGTCCTCTCTCATTTTAGGAGGAGTGAGAGAATCCGGCTGAAGGGCGAGGCGTGTTTGCGATTGATCTGACCTGGCAGGGCAGACTTTTGCTCGGGTCGCTTGGAGGGTACGCGAAAAGGTAGGCGCCGTAGCGGGCTTTCTCTACTTTTCGCTTTTCTTGAAGCCTGGAGCAGGGAGGTCTTTGACGGCCTCGAAACCGAGGTCGCAGCGTTTGCCTTGGCTAAGGAATGGCAGCGCGCTGAGGTGCTGCTCTTTGGTCCATGGATTTACGATCGCGTTTTTGGAGTACTGTGTGAGCAGGACGCGGCGCATGTGAGGCGTGCGATTGGGCCCGGAGCGGTGGAAACATATCGATGAAAAGACGGCGATGCTTCCGGCGGGGACGATGACAGGAATGCCTGGGTCGTCTCCGAAGTACCCGACCTTGTCGTTAAGCTCTGAATCTAGAATGTGATCCACGCGGGTGCGGATACCGAGATGCGAAAAAGGCAAGAGGTAGACAGTGCCGTTCTCTTCTGTCACGTCGTCGAGGGTAGTCCAGCAGGTGACGTAGGGGTCGTGAGGAAAGGGGATGTATCCAGAATCCTGATGCCATGAGAAATGAGCCCCTTTCTCGGCGGCTTTGATCACGTATTGGTCTAGAAAGAAGTGGGCTTCTTGACCCAGGGCAGCACGGCAGATTTGCTCCATGATTTCTCCGAAAACGAAGGCGTAGTTTTCGGGGTTTTCTCGGAAAGTGTGTGGAATGAAGTAGCGGCTGTTGCGGTGGCTGATTCCTAGGGTATCAGTGCTGGCTTCGTCCATGAGGCCGTGCATCCTTTCGATTTCTTGGGCGCTGAAATCTCGTAGATGTTGGAGGGTTTTCGGATCGAGCGCGTTTTCCAGGATGAAGTAACCTTCAGATTGGTACTGTTTGACATGGGCTTCAGTAATGAGGGGCGTGATTGCGTTCATAGGCCTTGGGGTGATTTCAGTTATTGAGCACTTTATCGTGATTCTTGGCTTGGGTCATTGCGTTTTTGGATGAAATGATTGCGCTATTTGATATATGAAAGAGTCGCTGACGATTCGCGAAGGCGAGCTGGGTTTTGTGAGCCGAATGTCTGGCGGTCTGCGCACCCGCAATCCGATTCACCGGCATGACGAGCTCGAGTTGAATTTGGCGATCTCTGGGGAAGCCGAGTATTTGGTGGACGGAGAGTTGCTGCGGTTTTTGCCGGGTCAGGCCTTGTGGCTGTTTCCGGAGCAAGAGCATGCTTTGGCAAGCGCAAGCCCGTCGTTTTCGATGTGGGTCATCGTTTTTCGGAGGAGGTTGTTGCGGGAGACCTGTAATGAAGAAGAACGGAAGCCGCTGTTAGGGATGAAGGCGCCCTTGGAAAGTTTTAGGCAGTTGGGTCACGATGTATTTAAAAAATTGGGACAAGTTTGCGAAGAGGCGGCTGAGAGCGCGGAGGTAGACAGTGAGATGTTTAATGCTACTTTAAGGTATTTGATGGTGAGGGCTTGGAAGGGGACTTTGGAGAGCGAGGTGGAGGCGTTGGATCCTATGCGTCTGCACGGGAGCGTGTTTCGGGCAGCGATGCGCTTGCATGAAACGCCTCAAATCGAATCCTTAGGGGAACTGTCTAAGGAGGTCGGTTTGTCGCAGGAGCATTTGAGTAGGATGTTTCGGCGGCAAATGGGGCTGTCCTTGAGCGCGTATCGGAATGTCCAGCGGATGCGGCGATTCATCGAGCTGAGACAAGAGGGCGAGCGTTACAACTTATTGGAAGCCGCTCTTGAGGCGGGTTTCGGAAGCTATGCTCAATGTTTTAGGGTATGCAAGGCGCTGAAGGGAGTCGCTCCTTCCGAGCTAAGCTAAGCAGAGCATCCTTCTGCTCTTTCAAAGACGCGCCTTAGAACCTATCCCAAAACCTCGAAAATTGCCGTTGCTTGTGAGATTCGCTCTGGCAAGGCGGCTTTGGCTGCGGGTAGGCTGGAAGCCTATCCCTGCCAAAGCGAACGCAGCCAGAGCGAATCTCACAAGCAACCCCTTCCGCCCTCGCCCGTAGGCTGCGGCGAGACTTGTGGGGCTGAACTTCTTGTGGGCCTGAGCGGCGTTCTGCACAAAAACAAATACTTCCAGTATGTATTTGTCGCATGCATACGCATGCTCGGTACGCTTTTTGAGCACGCCTTGCTCAGACTCACAAGAACTCTCAGCGGCAACATTCGAGGTTTTGGGATAGGTTCTAGTAGAAGACTTCGTGGTTGGGGCGCCAGGCGTTCGCTTCGAAGGTGTTGTCGAGCGTATCGATTTTTTGGAGATCGGCGCCGTCGAGTTCGAAGTCGAAGATAGCGGCGTTGCTTTCGATACGGGCAGGAGTCGAGGATTTAGGAATAGTAGGGGCGTCTTGCTGGAGAGACCAGCGGATCATAACCTGGGCGGGGGTTTTGCCATGCCTCTTGGCAATAGCGACGAGGACGGGATCGTCGAGCCTAAGAGCGCGAGCGAGCGGACAGTAGCCTGAGAGCGCAATGCCTCGTTTGCGGCAGTCTTCGCGCAGCTCCTTTTGTTGCAGGAAGGTATGGTACTCCACTTGGTTGACGGCGGGGGTGGCGCCGGAGCAGAGGCGATCGAAGGTTTCGAGTCGCTTTACCGTGAAGGTGCTTATGCCAATAGAACGTATTTTTTTGGTGGATACGGCTTGTTGCATGGCGTCCCAGCAAGCGGCCATGCGGTCGTCCCGGGGCCAGTGGATGAGAAGGAGATCGAGGTAGTCGGTTTTGAGGCGACGAAGACTGTTTTCGATGGCGACGGGCGTTTCGCTGGATCCTTGTTCGTCGATCCAGAGCTTACTGGTGATGAAGAGTTCTTCGCGAGCTACGGGAGAAGCGGCGAGCGCATTGCCGATAGCATCTTCGTTTTGGTAGGCGCTGGCGGTATCTATGTGAAGGTAGCCGGCGTCGATGGCGGCAAGCGTGACGGCTTCACCCTGAGTATTGTCAGCGACTCGATAGGCTCCGTAGCCAAAAACAGGCATCGGGTGACCGTCGTTCAGTTCGATTTTCGGTTTTACGGTGAGCATATGCGGAAACTGAAGGAAAGGGGCTGCATTGGCCAAAACCAAATGCGGGTACGCGCGGTAAAGTAGTTGCAGTGATTGGCTTTACGCCTCCTACCGGCTAGCGAGAGGAAATTGTAAATCAACCTGATTAAGGCGCACATTGGCGCAAAATAACTTGACGCTCTCAAAAAGTTGCATCAAATTGCACCTAAATAACGAGGTTCTGTCGCCAGTTTTAGACGGCCTCGAATCGCGATCCGATTTCGGTTCGCGCTTTTTGTACCGGGCTTGCATGGCAAAATTCGCCAACTGGCTTACCTTAAACCCTAACACCCCTACTAACTACCAAACCGGACGGAATATGATTATGAAGTCTCATTTTAAGCACTCCAAGACGGCTATCTCGTGCCTCGTCGCTACGACGCTGTCTTTGTCCACTGCGGTTGGACAAGATGATGGGTTGGACGATGACGAAATCGTCGAGCTTTCGCCATTTACCGTAGATGCCTCGGATGATTCGGGCTACAAAGCTACGAATTCGATTTCCGGCACGCGCTTGAACACTCGGATCAAGGATGTACCGATGCCGATTGAGGTCATCACTGAACAGTTTATCGAAGATACGGGCGCGACAGATTTGCGCGAAGCGCTGAGCTACAGCGCGGGCATCATTTTGAGTTCCCAAAATGACGCCGGATCCAATAATTCGAATACTTCGGTGGGCGGCGTGCATAACCCGGAAGGGGCGACCAGCGCGAAGACGGAAACCTCATATAAGGTTCGCGGCTTTATCACCGATGCGACCTTGAGAGATGGATACAGAAGACAGTTCCATTCCGATTCCGCGAATATCGGTCGGGTGGAAGTGATTCGCGGCCCTGCCGCCCTTCTTTACGGAATCGGCAATTTCGGCGGCATCGTAAACTACCTTCCGAAACTTCCTCCTGCAAAGGAAGCACAGAGCTTTATTGTCGGTTTCGGCAATGAGGGTCACAGGCGCGTGACGCATAGCATCGGTCGCCCTTTGGGTGGACCTTGGGACCTGCGCTTCAATCTGACTTCCGTTTACGAGGAGAACGAAAGCTATACGGAGCTTACGAACGACGATAAGTTCTTTTTCTCTCCGATCTTCACGTTTAAGCCTACAGAGAAGACAGATGTGACGATCGACTTCGAATTTGGAGATTTCCATTCGGATGCGATCGGCTTTCAAAGCATTCGTTCGCGCACGGGAGTCTCAGCCGACTCGGTCGATCGCTTGGAACGCTCAGGTTTCTTGGATTTCCCGGGTAAGGAGACGCGCACCATGCGCTGGAGCGGTCCGGATACTTTTTTGGATAACGAGACTTATAACATGCGCTTGCAGGTGACTCATCGTTTAGCGGAGAACTTGAATTTGCTTGTTGGATACAATGATTCCAAAGTTGAGTATCACGTTCGCGATGTATTTGGTTCGATTCAAACTTCGGTTGGGCCGGAATCGCTCCGCGATACGGTGATCGTGACGCCGGCTGATGCTCTTAATGGAGATGGAGAGTTTGATGCGGGTCCCGTAGACGATGCCATTTTCGAAGGTCGTTGGACTGAGTTTACTGAAACGGTAGATCGCGAGCAGGTGCGCGTTGAGCTCAATTACAACTTGAATCTTCTGCAGAACAGCGAGTTGTTCGGCTTCAAGAACAGCTTCCTTTTGGGTCGCTCGGAAGAGAAGTCGGTTAAGGACGTTTTTAAGATGGAGACGCTCGAGAACGAGCACTTCTATTGGAAGCCCACCGACCCGAGCTATATGCGTTTCGGAGTGAACGGCGACGGCACTCCGGCTCCTGGCATGGAAGACGTGAACAACACGATAGATACGGCGTGGAACCAAGGTACCTACCTCGTTCATCAAGGCAAGTTTTGGAATGATCGCATTACAACGGTTTCGGGTATTCGTCGCGACCGCAATGATCTGAACAATTTTACGGACGATTTCCGTTTGGGTACCCAAACTACAAGATCCGCCGGAGCGAAGGAAGAGGATACGACTCAGTTCGGACTAAGTTTCGAAGTGAACGACCGTTTGTCGGTTTACGCTCTGAAGGCAGATGGCATCATGCCTAACTTCGACGGCAACCGCGACGTGCTTGGCAACCCGATGGATGCGGTGACTGCCGAAAGCGAGGAGGTGGGAATCAAGTTCGATTTGATTGAAGGCAAGCTGTCGGGTACCGTGAGCGCCTATCGTATCCGTCAAACAGGTACGCCGATCTTTTATTGGTGGGCTCCCGCTCCGGCCAAGAACACTTTCCAACGGGATCAGGACATCATTTATAATGTAACGGACTTCAATCCTACGGTGGAAGCCGAATGGCGCAATGGCGCTTTCACTGCGGCATCCGGCGAATGGGATGCTGCGGTTGCGGCCGGTTCCGCCTATCAGATCGACGGGACTTGGTATGTGAACGCTTCTCAATCGACGGGGGCTGATTATCTCGATGCGGTATTCGATTCGTCGAAGGAGATTGGCGGCTGGCCAGGATGGCTCTATAACCAAGATGACAACACCAACAACGCGACGCAGGATTTTGCTGGCGACGGCGCCGGCGGTTGGAATGGTTATGTGAGCGGCGACCAAGAGTCTTCTGGTTGGGAGGCTCAATTGAACTTCGCTCCGATGGATAACTTGCAGTTCGTTCTCAACTATGCTCAGACCAAGCGCGAAGTAGTCAATGCAGGGGCCTTCGTCGAGTATCCGTTTGCTGAGGGCAACTGGGATCGTTGGGCGGTCTGGTACTTCCCTGATGGTCAATGGGGTTTGACGGGGCGTTCACTAGAAGAGCAATTCACTGATCCTCAAGACACTTCCACTTGGCAAGGTCGGGGTTACGGAGCAGGCGAAAAGCAGGACGATACTCCGTTGCACGCGGTGTCAGGCTGGGGTAACTACAAGTTTACCGAAGGTAGAATGAAGGGACTCTCAGTCGGTATGGGTTTCCAGTGGGAAGACAAGCGCGAGTACTTTTCTGGCATCACCGATGGCGCGGGCCAACTTGCTCTCGATAAGAACGGCAACCGCGTCGTGCTCTACACCAAGGATCGCTTGAATGTGGATGCCATGGCTCGTTACGACTTCACCATGGGAGAAAACCCTGCCCATGTTCAGGTGAACGTTTATAACCTGTTGGATGACACGGATCCGTACGGCTACATCTGGGCGCGTCCATTGCGCT
>JBCCZW010000145.1:0-8285 GCA_039186805.1 Verrucomicrobiota bacterium | reverse complement strand
TGTTTACGGCCTTGGCAGCCTCTTCGAGCGATAGAGCGCGGTCGTAGTTGGTTTCTATATATTTGCGAGCCTTCGTAACGGTCTCGGGTTCGACTTTGGTCTCGCTGACGGCAATGGAGTTGCCGATGATGGAAAGATGGTCGGCGAAGGTGGTCAGCAGGCGGACAAAGCCTTCGTATTGCTCCTTGTCTAAGACCTTGGTTTGGTGATAGGCTTCCTCGAGTTTTTTGAGATCGACGTCGACGCCCCAAGAGAGAAGTTTCCTGGTGATTTCGGAGAATTTCTCGCTGGTGGGGGAATCGAGCAGAACTTGGCCGGTTTGCAGGAAAGCGATAATGCGTTCGCCCACGCGGATGGGGACCATGGTGTCGCAGAGGCCAGCGAAACAGGATAGGGATTTGGGGGCGAGCTGGGCGTCTCTTTCGAGCTGGGATTGGACTTCTAGGCACGCGACACAGCTTTTGTTGGTCTTAGCCATGAGCGCGCAGAAAGGGTTTTCATATTTTTTGCCCCTCATTGCCATCTGAAAAGATTGGATGGGTCGGATGGCAACCGGTAAGCCGCTGGCGTTGGAGTAGGCTTTTTCGTAGTCCTTAAACATTTGAGTCTCGGAGAGCTTCTGCGTAAGGCTGCGGCTTTCCTTGATATCGCACTTTGGCTTTTTAATGTCTGCCTGATATAGATCCATAGGGACTTCGAGAAGTAAGAGTATACTGGGTGTCTGAGTCAATAAAGTCTCGTTTTCAAAGTGTGAATTTTCGCCTATTAAAGGACCAGATGTGGCTAGGCGGTTCTCGCTTTTTCAGCGATAATCGCAACATGAACAATGAACGACAAATTTTGATATCTGGCATACACATGGAACTCACGGACGCGATTAAGGTGGCTGTCCATGAGCAGCTGGAGAAGTTGTTCGATCATGACCCATCCATTTTGAGAATCCGAGTCGAGCTTGAGATGGATGCGCATGCGAAGACGCATAAGGATGAATTTGCCGCCAAGGGCCATGTCGAACTTAAGCAAGATATATTGATCGTAACCGAGAAAGGCGACGAGCTATATATTTGCATTCGAGGGCTGGCCAAGAAGTTGGATCGTATGTTGAGGAAGCGCTCCAACCGTCGGTTGAATAAGCGCAATCACCCGCATGCGGTAGAATTGGAATCTGATTTACCAAAAGCCATATAGATTAATCGATAGACCGCGCGGCGCGATTAGGAGCGCGTCGCGCGGGTCTATCGGAGAGGGGAGGTTTAGTTTGGAAGTGGCCTGGTCGCCTCGTTAGGGCGATTTTCTCGTTTGAACTGAGAGAGGGTCTAATAAGGGTTTCAGGTTATCTATGAAATCGATTTTGAAATTGCGCGCGCGGTCGTCGATAGCGTATTCCCTCTATAAGTGTTGCTAGGGCAAAAGATGCGAGAGATGGTTGAGTCGCGGATTTTTGACAGAGGTCTCGTTAAATGGGACTGAATGGTCTGGCTTCGAGGAATTGTTGGACCTTAGCTTTGTATTCTTCGTCTAAGCATTTTTGAAATTGACGCGTTTTGCTTTAGGCGAGAAGCAAAGTCTGAAGTTAAAAGTGGAGTTGGAGAAGATGATATAGAGTAGTTAGGCATCGGACTCATCGAAATGACGTTCGAAGCAGTATGGCGGGGTGCTATATGGCGAATTCATTTGGAGCAAATGAGCGCGGCTTCTGATCGATGATATAGCGATGGTTGGTTTACCTGATCTTCTTTCATTCAATCAATTAGGTAGTCTTTGAGCTGACTATTCTCCAGTTTAAGTAGATGGGTGCGGGTTATCCATGATGCTGCCGACTCCTATTTACCGTCAATGGCTTGGTTTATGGCGATTCGATCCGCTTACGCGCGAATGGAGGAGCGCTCTCTTTGATTAGGCTATAGTATGATGGGGACTATTCTGAGCTTTCTCAGATGATAAAAGTTCGGGTAATCCGGAGGGAACTTAGGGGGAAATAGGGATTGGATAAAAGGGGAGAAAAGGTTGACCTGCGGCCAAGGTCGAAGCGGATGCGTTATATTTGTCTCGCAGCGTTTGGTAATCGATTTGCTCGATAGTCCTTTCTCAACGGTTGGCTAAACGTCTGAGCGCGCCGCTCCTTCCTGCCTGATGATGGGCTTTGCCAGGTTCGAGGCGGTACCTGAATCCTACCTTTTCTGACTTCTCTTCGCTGGCCTCTGTCTCCTAGGCTTTTGCCAGGATGCCGAAGCGGTGGGCGATGGCTAGTGCGGGGTCGAGGGGGACATCGATGGGGGTGGTGCCTGCCGGTATTGAAATTGTGGAGGCGGTCTTGAGTTTGCGGCCGCCGAATTGGGGGAGCCATTTGCGTTGGGCTTCTAGCATTTCGCTTACCATTTCGCGGATCTCTTTTAGGCTAAGGACGGAGGCCGTTAATGGGTCGAGGGCGATGGCGTGGAAGAGGGCTTCGGGGTCGCCTTCGAGGGAGGCTTTGACGGCGAGGCCTTGGACGTTGACGTTGGTTTGGTTGAGGGCGGCGCATTGGGTGGGGAGGTCGCCCACTACGGTGGGGTGAAGTCCTTGGCGGTCGACGAAGGTGGGGACTTCGACGCAGCAGCCGTTGGGGAGGTTTGTAATGTATCCATCGTTACGGACGTTGGCGTTGAGTCGGAAGGGGACTCCGGTCTCCGCGGCCTCCAGGATGTGGGAGGCGTATTCGGCGGAGCGGGGTTGGAGTTTTGTGGTCTCGATGGAGAGGGGATCCATGTTGGCGAACTTTTCGGCGAGGTCGCGGCAGTAGTGATAGTAGGCTCCGGTTTCGCCGCCGAAGGCGGGTTCGTCGCAGTAGAGGTCGAGGGCTTTTTGGTCTTTGCGGAAGTAGGGGAGGTATTCGGAAAGGTGGCCGGTGGATTCGGTCATGAAGTAGCCGAAGTGGCGGAAGGCTTCGCCGCGGACTTTTTCGTTCACGTAGTATTCGGGTTTTTCGAAGCGTTCGCGGAGGAGGGGGTAAAGGTCTTTGCCGTCTTTTTCGAGACGGAGGAACCAGCCCATGTGGTTGATGCCTGCGCAGGTGAAGTCGATCTCGTCTTTGTGTGAATCGGTGTAAGATGCGATGAGGTCCATGGTGGTTTGGACGCCATGACAGAGGCCGACGAAGTTGAGGCCTTCGATGGTTCCTAGAGCCCAGCAGCACATGGCCATGGGGTTGGCGTAGTTTAGGAGGAGGGCGTTGGGGCAGAGCTGGCGCATGTCTTCGGCGATTTCGCGGAGGGAGCAGATGTGTCGGGCTGCTCTGAATACGCCTCCGGGGCCGAGGGTGTCGCCGATGCATTGATCGACGCCGTATTTCATGGGGACTTCGTAGTCGATCTGGAAGGCGTCGACGCCGCCGGTTTGGATTATGACAACGACGTAGTCGGCATCGCGGAGGGCTTCCCGTCGATCGGTGGTTTTGGTGACCGTGGCGTCAATATCGCCGTCGTCGATCATGCGTTGTACGAAGGCGTGCATCTTATCGAGACGCGTGTGGGTGAGCGCCATCAGGCTGTACTCGCTGCCGGCAAGGGCGGGCGTCGCGAGGAAGTCGTTCATAAGGGTTTTGCAGAAGACGAGGCTGCCTGCGCCGATAATTGCTACTTTTGCCATAGGGGGTAAGAAGGGTGAATGTGGAATAGCGAATGTTGAATTGACGCGAAATGCAAGGGAGCGGTGGGTGGATGGTAATGTGGGTATTCGGGACTTAGGGAGTTCACTCTGATTGAGGGTGGGCTTTGGGTATTATCGGACTTACGTCCGATGCTACTTTTTGTGGTTCATGGTCGGTTTTTGCATCGTTTTGTGCCGGATGCGCCGAGCGGGCTTTGAGTTTTCTGGCATAATGAAAGGCGAATGATAGCTAACCCTCAGGCAATTGGAAGTTCGAGCATCGATAGCGCTTTGGTAAGCAAGTACAACCGGCCGGCTCCGCGATATACGTCTTATCCAACTGCTTTGCAGTTTCGGGTGATTGACGATCCGGAAAGCCAAGAGGCGATGTATACCGACTCGGAGTCTGGGGGGCCGCTATCGCTCTACTTCCACCTGCCGTTTTGCAAGAGCCTTTGCTGGTTCTGCGGGTGTACGAAGATAATTTCGACAGACGTGTGTTTGGCGGACCGCTACATCGACTATTTAGAGAAGGAGATAGCGATGGTGCGTCCGAAGATTGCAAGCGACCGCAAAGCGGTGCAGCTGCATTTCGGCGGCGGTTCGCCTAATTTTCTAATTCCTGAACAAATCGATCGCTTGAGCAGTTTAATCCACGATCACTTCGAATTCGAGGAAGGCGCGGAAATCAGCGTGGAGCTGGACCCGCGGACCTTGACGAAGGAAAAAGTGGATGCGTTTCGCCGCATGGGCATGAATCGAGCCTCGATGGGCGTTCAGGATTTGAATCCGAAGGTGCAGGAGGCGATTCATCGTATCCAGCCTTCGGATATGAACAGGCAGGCAATCGCGTGGCTGGAGGAGGCGGGTATTCACAAGTTGAATATCGATTTGATTTATGGCCTGCCTCGCCAGACGGTGGAGAGTTTTTCGGAAACGCTGGAGGAAGTGTTGGAATACGATCCGGATCGTTTGGCTATCTTCAGCTACGCGCATGTGCCTTGGTCAAAGCCGGCCCAGAGAATTTTGGAACGCAACCCGATGCCTAATGCTCAGGAGAAGGTTGGAATATTGGAGCGGATCGTTGAGGCGCTGTTGGATGCGGGTTATGCCCATATCGGCATGGATCATTTCGCCAAGCAGTGGGATGCTTTGGCCTTGGCCCAGAAGGAGAAGAAGATGCAGCGCAATTTTCAGGGCTACAGCTTACATAAGGATGTCGAAATCTGTTCGTTTGGAATTTCGGCAATCAGTCAGACGGATCGTACTTACAGGCAAAACGTGAAGGAGCTGGAAACATACTACCGTTTGCTAGACATGGGCAGGTATCCAATCGACAAGGGTTATCTGATGTCGCGCGATGACTCGATTCGCCGCAAGGTTATCATGCGCTTGATGTGCGATATGGAGTTGGATTTCGAAGCGATGAGCAAGGAGTTGGATATCGATTTTCGAGACTACTTCCGCAAAGAGATCCGCGCCTTGGTTCCTTTGGAAAGGGACGGACTGCTCGACTTGCACCCCGGCGGTATTAAAGTTCTAACTACTGGAAGACTGTTGATTCGGAATGTCGCCGTTGCGTTCGACGCGTATTTTGGTAAGGGAGCGAGCGGATTTTCGAGGGCGGTATGAGGGTAGTTACTTTCTGAAGAGAGATGGAGTTGCGAGGACCGGCGAGAAGCCAAGTCGCGTTGTCCTTTTGGTCGGTCTGAGCAGCTCCTGATTTTATAGCAGATGAGTTGATTCACGAGCAGTTCCTTTTGGATCGCTTGTGAATTGGCTTTTAAAGTCCGTATAACAGATCAGTAGTTTCGCTAGTGGGAGTTCGTTTGACGGGAAATTGCGGATCACGCTTGGATCTACAGGCATTGGGAATATCGGAACGGTAAACATAAAAGCCTTGGCTGAAGTTTGAAGTTTCGCTAATGCCTGATGCAGAAAACTTAATGGTGATTTTTCGAGGTGATTCAGGGAGGCGGCGCAGGGCACCCTGGAGTTGTAATGCAATAGGGTTTTGACTGCCGGATTATGGGCGATCCGATAATTGTTCATGCTTTTGTTTGTCGGTTTGATTCGTATTAAGGTCGTGGTCTTGGGGAGGGTTCGGCGAGAACGCCGACGATTTCTAGTCGATATGATGTCCAGAACGGTAAAAGTTATGGAAAGGAATTGCTCAGTTTTTCAAAAGTCGGCGAAATAGGTTTTTAGGCTAATTCTTTCTAATGAAATCAAATCATAAGTTGTCGAGGATTCGACGTTGGCTGTACTCCGCGAACTCAAGTCCACAACCGTTCAGACTCGCTGCGGTCTTATTTTCTCTTTTCCTTTTGACTGCTTGTTCCGAGGAGCCCCAGGTCACCCAGTACAAGGAGGATAAACCTAAGGAAGAAACGCAAGCGACGCCGGATCCGATGGAGCGAGAGGCAAGCCCGGATATCGCGCGGTCAGCTCAAGTGCAGACAGGAGAAATCGGATTTGAGAAGCCGGTTGCTTGGTCAGAGGGACGTAGTTCGTCAATGCGGATAGCAAGCTACTCGGCGGATGTTGGCGGAGATTCCGCGGATATTTCGCTCGTCAAGTTGGCAGGTCCTGCGGGTGGTCTGCTGGCCAATGTGAATCGATGGAGAGGTCAGGTAGGCTTGGGCGATTTCGACGCCGCGAGTTTGGCGAGCGCCAGCGAGTCGCGTAAGACGACTTCGGGGGAGGATTACATTTACGTGGAGCTGGTGAATCCAGAAGGCAACCAGGCGATCTTGGGCGGTATTTACGAGCGGAGAGGATTTACGCTTTTCGCCAAGTATTCCTCGACCGCCGATTCGGTAGCTGAGGGGAAGGCGGATTTTCTCACGTTTTGCGACAGCGTGAAATTCTAGACTGGCAAGTGGAGGCAGAAACTCGAAATTCGTAAGGACTTTAAAGACTCATGGACCCGAACCCGAATAGCAAAAGCTCTTCATTTTCGATGAAGCGTTTTTTTATAATCATGGCTTCGCCGGCTCTTTTTTTCTATTCGGCGATTTGGCTTCTCGTGATATTAGTTTTTGGAACTTTGGCCCAGAAGGATATGGGGATCTACGAGGCCCAAGAAGTGTTTTTTTCCTCTTGGTTTATGTGGGATGCCGATTTCTTCTACGTGATCGACGGTATACGGAGGGATGGGAATTTGCCCTTTCCCGGCGGTCGATTGACGATGTCCGTCGTATTTATAAACCTAGTACTGAAGCTGGTAAAGGACTTCCCGGTTCCTCGCAAACGGATTGGCACCTTCATCTCTCACATGGGCGGCTTGCTGCTTTTGTTGGGCGGATTCATTACGGCTTACTTTTCGACTGAAGGGGGAATGTGGATTCCCGAGGGCGGCAAGTCGGGCCAGTTTACGGATTTCGATAAAGTCGAGTTGGCGTTCATCGATGAGAGTCCTGAAGACTACAATCAGGTGACTGCATTCAGCGGTGGATATATGAAGAAGGGAGCGGTGATCGAGCATGAGATGTTTCCTGGCAAGATCACGGTTGAAGATTTCGCGCGCCATGCGGAGTTCGTCTCGAGGACGGGGTCCGTTCCGAGCGATTACATAGGTCCGGCTGCTCGTTTCGAGGTGAGACGGGCTAAGTTAGAAAAGGAAGCAAACCACAACCGTACGGCTATGATGCTTAGATTCGAGGGTTTCGGGGCGGAAGATGGAGTGTATTTGGTTTTCAAGTTCAGCAATATCGAGCAGACGATCGACGTGGGAGGCAAGGAGTACAAGTTGGAGATTCGTCAGAAGCACTATGATCTGCCTTTCGAAATCGCATTGACGGATTTCAAAATGGAGGAGCACCCCGGCACGCGAGTCGCTCGCAGCTACGCCTCTGACGTAGTTGTTCTGAGCGAAGGAACCGAGCGGAAGGTCGAGATCTCGATGAACAAACCGCTTCGAAAAGGACCCTACACTTTCTATCAATCGTCTTTCGATAATCGGAGCCCAGTTGAGGCTACTTTTCTGCAGGTAGTTGAAAATGCAGGACGCAATTTTCCGTATATCTCGAGTATCATCATGTGCATTGGCTTAATGGTCCATATGTTCTTGCAGATTCCTAGGATGATCAGTCGCAAGAGGATCGAGAAGAAACCGAATACCGTTTTGGTTGAAAAGGAGGTAGTGTCATGAAGAGCCTCTCGTTACTGAAGGTTTGGTCGATGGGCGCGATTGCATCATTCATTCTCACGAGCAGCGCTTTGTTGGGCGACTACGATTTGAAGATCAAGGAAGTTGCCAAGGAACTGGAGGAGATTCCCGTGCTCCATGAAGGGCGTGTGAAGCCTTTGCAGACTTTCGCCAGAGCCCATTTGTTAGCGTTTCAGCAAAAGTCCAAGCTTAGGCATGAAGATATGACTGCTATGGAGTGGTTAACTGAGCTTATTCTATTCCCGGAACAGGCATATGACCGAAAGGTGTTTAAGGTGAGGACGCCTGAGGTAATCGAATCTCTCAGTCTGCCGATAGACGATGACAATAATTATTCATTTCGAGACCTGAGCTTGGGTTTAAATGAAAATTTGGATACATTACAAAAGTTTGCTGAGCGCGAGAGAGACACGCTGGACCCCACTGAACGCCAGATGCTCGAGTTGTATTTCAATACGATCGTTTATCTTGATATCAGTCGGTCGTT
>JBCCZW010000144.1:0-8310 GCA_039186805.1 Verrucomicrobiota bacterium | reverse complement strand
GCGGTGAATCCAAGTCGCACATTTAGGACTATTTGCAGTAGGAAGTATGCAGAGGTTGGATTATTCAATGGTTTCGTTTTGACATTAATAGCTCGCTTTTTTTATTATATGAGCATCACTGAAATGGCAGAGAGCTGTACGAAGGCATTGCTGGAAATTATCAACGAATCTCATAGCGATGACGAAGGGATTACGCGTATTGAAGCGGAGTTGATTGTAGGAGAATCGCTTGGAGCCCCTCGTATATCGAAGTTTATTCGGTTGATTTAAGCGGTATTTGGTCTGTTCATACGCTTCGTTTGACTGCCTCAGGGCGATTTTCGTAGGGGTCGAACAGGCGTTAAGGGTTGAATATATAGGGATGCGAATAAGGATTAGCTGGGAGAATTACTTAGCATATCTCTGGATTTCTGGCTAAATATTGTATATTGGAGCTATTAATTGCTGTTTTTATCCATATAAAAGCAATATTGTGTTGAATTCGTCTAAATCACTAATTTGTTAAGCGACAATGATCTCTGACACATTAAAACAAATCGCAGATGCGAAGAGCAAACTTGCGGCTCTTGAAAAGAAGGCTGCAGCTGAACAATCAAAGAAGCTCGCGAACCTTCACAAGGATGCAGGTTTCGATTCTCGGGAAGATTTGATTTCAGCGCTGCAGTCTCTTGGCGTCAGCGCTCCAAAGAAGCGTGGTCCCAAACCAAGCGCGAAAAAGGCTGCGGCTAAGAAGCCAGCGGCGAAAAAGCCGGCTGCAAAGAAGGCTGCGGCTAAGAAGGTAGTTGCTAGAAAGAAGACTAAGTCTGGCAAGGTCCGCGCAGCGCGTACCAAGATCACCGATGAGCTTCGCAAGAAGATTGTCGCAGCTGTCAAGGCGGGTGGCAAAGGTACTGCGATTGCCAAGGAGTTTGGCATCTCAATTCCTTCTTTGCACAATATCAAGAAGGCAGCGGGCCTCACTAAAGCTCGCGGAAAGTAAGCGTTCTCGATTGCAAGAATTTCGAAAGCTCACTCCATCCGGAGTGAGCTTTTTTGTTTAGAGTAATCGGCGCCCGAGGCTTCGCTAGTCGTCTGATGCGATTTGCGAACAGGTATACATTATCGACTTTGCTCGTAGCGAGTTTTCTGTTTTCAGACCATGTTGGGTAAGGAGGTTCGGTTGCTTCTCGGCTAGTAGCGTTGGAGGCTGGGATCTATTTCGATAGCCCAGGCATCGATGCCGCCTGCTACGTTAGTCGTATTTTCATAGCCGTTTTGTCGTAGGTATTTGACTACATTCATACTCCGTCCGCCGTGGTGGCAGTGAAAAAGGATGTGCTTGTCCTTAGGAAGTCGGTCGAGGTTCGAGGGAATGCTGTTCATGGGGATCTTAAGGGATCCATCGATCGAGCAAATGTCGAATTCGAAAGGTTCGCGTACGTCTACGAGCATGGCTTCGGTTTCGTCGAGTAGGCGTTTCGTTTCGTTGATATCGATTTCTATTGGGTAGTTCGTTTCCATAGTGGTTGGGTCTTCGGGAATCTCGCAGGCGTATTGGTAAGTTAAAGGATCGATTTTTCTTATAGTAGCTTGTTCGCTGCAAAGGGGACAGCTCGGGTCCTTCTTCAGTTTAAGTCTTCGAAAGGACATATTGAGGGTGTTGGAAACCAGCAGGGATCCGATCAAAGGTTCGCCGATGCCGGTAATATATTTGACGGTCTCTAACGCTTGCAGGCTTCCGATGACGCCGCAGAGCGCTCCGAATACGCCTGCCTCGCCACAGCTTGGGACGCTGCCAGGAGGAGGGGGCTCGGGGAAAAGGCAACGGTAGCAGGGGCCCTCCTGCGCTGGATGAAACAGAGATACCTGGCCTTCGAATTTAAAGATGCTTCCGTACACGAGCGGTTTCTTCGCGAAATAGGCGGCATCAGTGTTGAGATAGCGTGTGGAGAAGTTGTCGGAACCGTCCACGATTATGTCGTATTTACAAAATAGGTCGAGGGCGTTGTGGGCTTGAACTCCTTCTTCGTGGATTTCGAGTCGAACGTTGGGGTTGATTTCTTGGATACGCTTTTGCGCGGAGAGCGTTTTTTTTGCGTCGATCTCGGAGGTGGCGTGGATGATTTGACGTTGGAGATTGTGGAGTTCTACGACGTCGAAATCGGCGAGTCCCATCGCGCCCACCCCGGCGGCTGCGAGGTACATGGCGACTGGGCTTCCGAGTCCACCGGCTCCGACGACGAGGACGCGTGAATTCTTGAGAGCTTCTTGACCGGCGACGCCAATTTCATCGAGCAGAATGTGGCGGCTGTAGCGAGCGAGTTCTTCCGAATTCAGCTTTTTCGATATTCCCGGGACGGATGAGCTCATATTGAATGTGGTTAGGAGGGGCGTTGGACAAGGGCAACTCTTTATAGTTGAAGCGCGAAACGGATGAGGGAAGGGGCCTGCTGCCATCAAGTTCCGGTTTTGAAGTTGGTTTAGCCATTGACCCTTGAGGGTATCGAACTGAACACTGGAGCTATATGGCAGATAGATACGTTGTAATCATGGCTGGGGGTAAAGGGGAGCGCTTTTGGCCGGCGAGCCGCTTGAAGCGTCCGAAACAATTGTTGCCGATTGTCGGTGGTTCTCCGATGCTGACGCAAACGGTAAATCGACTCGGGGATTCAATCCCTTTGGAAAACGTTTTCGTGATTACTAACGTGGAGCAATGGGAGGGCGTTCGCGCGGTGTGTCCGATGTTGCCTGTCGAAAATATCGTGGCAGAACCGGTAGGTCGCGACACTGCAGCGGCGGTTGGACTTGCGATGCTGCTGATAAAAAACAGAAACCCGGAGGCTTCTCTGGCGATGCTGCCTGCCGATGCGTTTATCAAGGATGCTGAGAACTTTCAGTCCGTTTTGGAGGCGGCTTTCGAAGCCGCAGAATCGGATACTTGCTTGATGACGATCGGCATTCAGCCGACCGAACCGGCCACTAGCTATGGTTATGTTCACAAAGGAGATGTCTTGGGAGAGGCTGCAGGTCGCGAGGTTTTCAAGGTGCGGCAGTTCAAGGAAAAGCCGAATCTCGAGACGGCCAAGGAGTATCTTGCAAGCGGCGAATACTATTGGAATGCAGGAATGTTCGTTTGGAGCGTTGCGTCGATCGAGGCTGCCCTGGCGGAATTCACGCCGGTTTTGAAGTCGGGTCTGAACGAAATCGAAGCGGGCTTGAATGAGGGCAAGGCTTTGGATGATTTGCTGGCAGAGCTTTATCCGGGGCTTGAGAAGATCTCAGTCGATTTTGCGATCATGGAAAAAGCCCAGAATGTTCGTACGCTTGCGGCAACTTTCGATTGGGATGATGTGGGCGCCTGGCCAGCGGTCGAGCGTCACTTTCCTGCGGATGAAGCGGCGAATGTGACTGATGGTTCGGCGGTTTTTGAAGGCGCTGCTCGGAATATAGTGGTTGGGGAAAAGAATCATTTAGTAGCCTTGGTGGGCGTTGAAGATTTGATCGTGGTGCAGACCGAGGACGCAACGCTGGTGTGCAAGAAGAGCGAAGCGCAGAAGATCAAGGATTTGGTTAAGGGGCTAGACGGGACGGAGTACGAGGGACTGTTGTAGGTTTGAGGAGCGGCGGAATCGTGCCGCCGAATTTGTTTTTATCGGACGGATTGTCGGCGGCAGGATGCCGCCGCTCCTTTTTATGGGTTGCCGGGTCGGCGCGCCCGCCTACAGTGCCTGGGCTTTATGCGTTGCATTGGTATAGACTACGGCGAGAGGCGCGTGGGCGTCAGTTTTGGGGATGAGATTGGCGTGGCGACTCCTTTGCCGGCTTTGACGCAGGGAACGGAGGAGGAGCGGATTGAGGCTTTGGTGGCAGTTGCTAACGAACGCGGGGCGACGGATTTGGTTTTTGGCTATCCCTATAATATGAATGGGTCGGTGGGCTTTAAAGCGAAGGAAGTGGACGCTTTTATCGAGAAGGTGCGGAAGCGGATTGATTTGCCGGCGCATCGTATCGACGAGCGGCTTACGTCTCATCAGGTAAAGCAGACGATTGGGCGGAAGCGGGATGATGAGTTGCGGAAGTCTGGGAAAATAGATTCGGCTTCGGCGACTTTGATATTGCAGGACTTTTTAGATCAGAATGCGCAACTGCCGGATTATGATCCCTATGGTGAAGAAGATGCTGATTATGATGGACCGGGGGGAGAGGGATGAGGTGGAAGTGCGGATGTTCTTATGATGGGACGGATTATTTCGGCTGGCAAACGCAGGAAGGGCAGATGTCTGCGCAGCAGATGATCGAGGAAACGCTGGAGGGGATTTTCAAATCTCGCGTACCCATTCAGGGTAGTGGAAGAACAGATACGGGAGTGCATGCCGAGGAGCAGGTTTTTCATTTCGATTTCGATTGGGAGCACGGTGGGGAGAAGATGAAGAAGGCGATTTATTCGCGTTTGCCGAAGGACATTCGGGTGAATTACGTTGAGGAAGTTTCGGATGACTTTCATTCGCGGTTTTCCGCTAAGGCGAAGCGGTACCGCTATCAGCTTTTCATGGGAACGGCCGACCCCTTCGCTTGGAGGTATTGCTGGTCGGTACCGGAGCGGGTGAATTTGAATACGATGAAGGAGGCCATGTCGTTGTTGGTAGGCGAGCATGATTTTGCGGCGCTGGCGGCGAATCGCGGAGTCGACTATGAATCGACGGTGAGAACGATCACGCATGCCGCGATCGAATTGGAAAATGGATACGTGAACCTGAGCTTTCAGGCGGACGGGTTTATGTATAAAATGGTGCGCACTTTGGCGGGGACTTTGGTAAATGTCGGTTTAGGTCGGATCGGAGTAGAGGATGTGCAGAATTTTTTGGATACAAAAAAGCGGACGGCGATGGCGTTTGTCGCTCCGGCGCGAGGCTTGTTTTTGGAGAGGGTTTTCTATTGAGTGCTCGGTATGGCGATTGATGTGTGGTCAAAGGCGGTTTCGTGTGGAAGGGGACTCTTGGAGATCGTGTACCCGCGACATTGCGTGAGTTGCGGGGAGGTGGTCGAGGCATCGGACGTGTTGCCGCATGTTTGCGGGGAATGTTATTGGCGGGTGAAGTTGATAGAAGCCCCAAAGTGCCGGACCTGCGGGTATCCGTTTTACGGCGAGACTGACTCAAGCGTGGGCTGCGAGCACTGTAGACTGCTCCGCCCAGATTTTGGCGAGGGGTGGTCGGTGGCGCTTTTCAAGGGCCCGGTCAGGGAGCTGATACATGCTTTGAAATACGAGAATGGGGTATGGGCTTTGCGGGATATCGCGGCAATGGCTGCGCAAGCGCGGGAAGGGGGCTTGGGAGAGTATGCGCGGGGCGCGTCGCTGATTCCCGTGCCCCTGCATGCGCGAAAGGAGCGCGAGCGCGGGTATAATCAGAGCGAGAAAATCGCGGTAGAGCTTTGTAAGACGTTACCGGTTAAGGGAATGGAGATTTTATTGGAGCGAGTGATCGACACCGAGTCTCAGACTAAGTTCGGTCGGCAGGAGCGGCATCGCAATTTGAGAAATGCCTTTTCATTGCGCCGGAAAGGTGTCATAGACCCCAAAAATCGCTATCTTATCATTGATGACGTATTCACTACAGGCTCGACTCTCAATGCATGCGCATCGGTTTTGCGCAAGGCGGGGGCGAGGCGCATCGATGTGCTGACGATAGGGCACGGTTAGTAGAATTTTTGAGAGGAAGGCATTGAAATGGCTATTTTCGGCAAACCAAAGTACTCGACAGTTCAGGTTAAGAAGAAGGACATCCCGCAGGGTTTGTGGAAGAAGTGTCCGGTTTCTGGTGAGATTATTTACGAAAAGAATCTCGAGGAAAATCAATACGTGGTACCGAATAGCGGGTATCACTTTCCTATCAGCGCGAAGAAGCGAGTGAAGTTCTTGTTCGATGAGAAGAGCTTTGTTGAAATGGATACCGGCCTGCAGGCAGGCGATCCGTTGGAGTTTGTGGATTCGATTTCCTACAAGGACCGCGTGCAGAAGTATCAGGAGAAAACGGGAATGAATGACTCGGTTGTCTCCGGGACGGGCAAAATTCATGGGATTTTGGTTTCTGTCGCGATCATGGACTTCAAGTTTGCCGGTGGTTCGCTCGGATCAGTCGCGGGCGAGAAAATCACTCGGGCGATCGAGAGGGCGTTGGAATTGAAAGTGCCTTGCATCATCTTCTCTTCGTCGGGTGGAGCCCGGATGCAGGAAGGGATTTTGAGCCTCATGCAAATGGGTAAGACCAGTGCGGCGTTGGGCCGCTTGGCGAAGGCGAAGCTGCCTTTTATTTCCGTGCTGACCCAGCCCACCATGGGGGGCGTGACCGCGAGTTATGCGGTTTTGGGCGACATCAACATTGCGGAGCCGGGAGCGTCCATCGGTTTCGCGGGCGCCCGCGTGATCAAGGAAACGGTGAATTCGGATCTGCCGGAAGGTTTTCAATCTGCGGAGTTTCTGTTGGAGAAGGGGCTGATTGATCAGATCGTGCCTCGCACCGAGATGAAGGATCGATTGAAGGATTTTCTGATGGCGCTTCATTTAAAGAAGAAGCCGGCGTAGGTGCGTTGGGCCGAACTTATATTCGGGCTAGCGAATAGTTTCGAAATATGGAGCGAGAGGGTAGTAATGGGTCTCGATGGATTATTGCGATATCGACCTTGGCGTCGGTCCCAGCTGTCCTTTGGACGTGGAGATATCGCGAATACTCTTATGGTTTGGAAGAGCTGAATGCGTTTTTTACAGCATTGGTGCTCTATCCGATTTCGGTTATCGCTGTGTGGCTTGGGAATTACTATTTCTTCTCAAAAGTGAGACCGAAGAGTTTGCTATCGAAGTTGGCTCTGAGTCTGGTAGCTCCTAGCATCGTTGTGCTTCTGGATGCTTTTGTCATGGCGAACGCTTACTTTCTGTGGGTGGTTTTTTTGTAAACTGAATATGGGTACTGTTTGGAGTATGTGTATTCTATTTTGGGAGCGCTTTTTTTGTCGCTCGCAAGCGAGCTTCCTACATTGGGTTCGTTGATGGATTCGCATTTGAGGACTTACGAAGAGGCTCGGGATTGGCTGTACGCTTTGAAGAATCGCGGAACGACGTATGGGATTGAGCGGATGGAGCATTTCGCGAAGGTGTTGGGGGTTCCGCATGCAGAGTATCCGGTTATACATGTTGCGGGTACCAACGGCAAGGGATCGACTTGCGCTATGTTGGAGGCTGTGTTTCGTCGACATGGTTTTAAGACAGGCCTTTCGACGTCGCCTCATTTGGTGAGACAGGGGGAACGGATTCAGGTAAATCGTGAGATTCTGCATGAGGATAGGATTCTTGAGTATGTTCGCATTTTGGCGGAGAAGGCAGAGGTGGCGGCGAAGGATGATGCGGAGCTGTATCCTAGCTTTTTCGAGTTCATGACTGGGATGGCCTTTATGCACTTTGCTAACAGGGCTGTGGATATAGCGATTGTCGAGGTGGGACTGGGGGGACGGCTGGATGCGACCAACGTGGTGGATCCGGAGGTTAGCGTTATTACGTCGATCGCGCTGGATCACTGTGAGATTTTGGGAGACACCTTGGCTAAAATTGCCGCAGAGAAGGCTGGTATTATAAAAGTGGGCAAACCTGTCGTGATCGGCTTATTGGAGCCAGAAGCTGAAAGGGTGATTCGCGATATTGCGAAGGAGCGGGGCTGCGAGTTGTATTCAGTGAGGGACCGCTTTGGCAGTGAAGTGGGAGACTTTCCGGAAAGTAATTTGAGTGGGGATTATCAGCGGGTGAATGCGGGCATGGCGACTTTGGTGTGCGAGGTTTTGCAGGAGCGGTTTGATTTGGATCAGGTCAAGGTGACGGAGGTTTTGAAGGAAGTGGCTTGGGCGGGGCGCTGGGAAGAGCGGAGACTGAAGAATAGGACTTTGGTGTTTGATGTGTCGCATAACTCTGAGGGGGCGAAGTGGTTGGACCTGAATTTAGAGAGGCTGGTGAAACGCGAGGGGTCTATGGTTGATATCGTGATGGGAGTGATGGGCGAGTATCGGGCGAAGGCTTTGGTTCCGGTGGCAGCGAAGTGGGCCCGCTCGATCACGTTCGTTATCCCTCAACAATCGCGCGCTTGCTCATTTGATACCTTGGAAAAGTGGATACCCGCTTCTTTCCAGGGAGACGCTAAGCGAGGCGCGATTGGGGAGATCTTTCCTGGGAAGGGTGTTTGCTCTTTGGATACGGATGAGACACGGCCTTTAGTGGTGACGGGTTCGATCTACTTGATCGGCGAGATTTGGGAACGGTTTGAGGACAGTGGGGAAGTGGGACAAGGC
>JBCCZW010000143.1:0-8327 GCA_039186805.1 Verrucomicrobiota bacterium | reverse complement strand
TCAAAATAAGCCTCATCCTCGCAATCTCACTCATCACCACAAAAGCCGACAAAGCCCACAACGTCCTCTTCGTCGCCAAGGACGATCTCAACGACCGCATCGGTCCCATGGGATGGGAATCGGCTTACACGCCCCACATGGATCGACTCGCCGCCAACGGCGTCACCTTCCTCAACGCCCACACCGGCGGCATCTACTGCGCCCCCTCACGCTCCGCCATCTTCACCGGACGCTACGCTCCCACCACTGGCTGCTACCGCAACCAACCCTATTTCCACCAAAACCCAGAGCTTCGCCCGCTCCAAGTCGCCTTCCAAGAAGCCGGCTACCTCACCTACGGCGCCGGCAAGCTCTTCCACCACCCCGCAGGTTACGTCGATCTCCGCGGTTGGGATGAATTTTTCGTCCGCGCCAAAAAACAACGCGAAACCGGCTGGCCCCTCAACTCCTGGGACAAAGCCACCCTCAACACCCCCGATTCCATCGCTCCCAATCCGTATCCAAATAGCATCTACAACAAAGAAAAGGTCCGGTCTGGCAGCGGTTGGTTCCTCGAATGGGGCAAAGTGAAAAACGAAAACGAGGAAAAGATGACCGACACCATCTGGACCAACTGGGCCGCCAACCTCCTCAAGCAAACGCACGACAGGCCCTTCTTCGTCGGCGTCGGCCTCTACGCCACCCACTTCCCCAACTATGCCCCCGAAAAGTACTTCGATCTCTACGATCGCGACAGCATCGTGCTCCCCCAAGTCAAAGACGACGATCTCGACGACCTCCCCGAAAACATCCGAAAAATCAAAACCCGACGCAAAGCCCAACACCACGAATATCTACTGGAGCTCGGCGCCTGGAAAGACGCTCTCCACGGATACATGGCCTGCATCTCCTACGTCGACGCCATGCTCGGCCGCATGCTCGACGCCCTTGCCGAAGGCCCCAACGCCGACAACACCATCGTCGTCCTCTGGAGCGATCACGGCTACCACCAAGGCGAAAAAGGCGACTGGGGCAAACACACCCTCTGGCAACGCACCTCCGGCGTCCCCTTCATCTGGTCCGGCCCCGGCGTAGCAGACGGCGAAGTCATCGACGCCACCGTCAGCCTCGTCGATATGTATCCAACATTCATCGACGTATGCGGACTCGAGCAAGACAAAGGCCTCGAAGGCGCCTCTCTCGCCCAAGCCCTCGAAGATCCCTCAAAAGCCGAAGACCGCAACGTCCTCATGCCCGGCATGGAGCCCAACGAGTACGCCATCATAAACCAAGACTGGCGCTACATCCGCTACAAAAACGGCGACGAAGAACTCTACCACGTCCGCAAAGACTTCCACGAATGGAACAACCTAGCCGAAGACCCACGCTTCGATTCCGTCAAAGCCACCCTCCAAGCCGCCGCTCCCAAGACCTTCGCCAAACCCGACAACAGCAAACTCCAACTCGTCACCGAAGGCGAATCCTTTCACTGGAAAAAGAAGTAGTTTGATCCACAAAGGACACGAATACACAGGAAGTCCACTCTTCGTGATCTTAGCGTCCTTCTTGGGCCAAAATAGAATCCTCCCAGTCGTTCCCAGAGTTCGCAACACACTCCCGCTGGGCGAAATCCTATAAGGCGCCTCAGAAGCCCAAACTTATTGGGCAAGAAGCTCTGCCCTACTCAATGAAATTGTCGTATTCCATTTTCACCTACATCTGCATTGCCCTTGCCTCTTACGCAGCCCTTTCGCTGTCCCACGCAGCGGATCAAGGATCGGCGGACACTCGGCAGCCGAACGTTCTCCTAATCCTAACCGACGATCAAGGATACGGAGACCTTTCCCTTCACGGGAACCCCCAACTCAGAACTCCCGCCATGGATCGCCTCGGGAGACAAAGCCTCAGACTCGACCGCTTCTACGTCAATCCCGTCTGCGGTCCCACGCGCGCCAGCCTCCTCACCGGACGCTACCACCTCCGTACCGGAGCGAGTGGAGTGACCCGCCGCCAAGAAGTTCTCAATCCAGAAGAAGTCACCATCGCCGAACTGCTACAAGAAAACGGATACGCCACCGCCTGCTTCGGCAAATGGCACAATGGCAGCGTTTACCCCGAAACGCCTAACGGACAAGGCTTCGACGAATTTCTAGGCATACTCGGAGGCTTGTCTCAGCTCTACTTCGACCCTATCCTCAACCACAATGGTGAAGCCAAACAGTACAAGGGCTACATCACCGAAATCCTAGCAGAAGCCTCAATCCAATGGATGGAACAGCAGATCGAATCTGATAAACCTTTCTTCTGCTACGTCCCTTTTAACGCTCCCCACACGCCTGGCCTCGTCGAAGACCAGTATTGGAAAACCTACTACGACAAGAGAATTGGTCGCTGGGAAGCGGTTACCTACGGCATGATTAAAGTCATCGACCAAGAAGTCGGACGCATGCTCGATTTCCTGGAATCGAAAAACCAAGCCGACAATACGATCGTCATCTTCATGAGCGACAACGGCCCTGCCACTTGGCGCTACAATGCTGGCCTGAGAGGTAAAAAGGGTCATGTGTTCGATGGCGGCATTCGCGTCCCTTGCTTCATCCGGTGGCCAAGTAAGCTAGAACCGAATACAATCAAATCGCCCCTTGCCCACATCGATATTCTACCCACTCTAGCCGACTGGTGCCGCATACCCCAGACGTCTTCCCTAGAGCTAGACGGACTCAGCTTCGCTGAACTTTCGGAAAATCCCAACGCAACTCTCCCCGATAGAAACCTCATCGCCTTCACGCATGGAGACCGAGAAAGGGTAAGCTCCAGCGGATCCGTTCACAACAATCGCTGGTCCGCAGTCCAGCGCAACGGCGACTGGAGTCTCTATGATATCAAGTCCGACATCAGACAAATCAACGATCTCTCCAAAACCCACCCCGATGCGCTCCAGGAACTCAAGGCTCACTTCGAAGCCACTCTGTCTACCATGCCGCCGCTTGGCCTTATCGCGCCTTACCCTCTAAGAGACAATGGAAGGGGTCCGGTAATCCTCGAAGCCCAAGACGCCCTGCTACCCAAGCAATACAAAGGGAAAGGGATCGACTACAATTTCCCCGCCGGATTCTCTCACCACTGGATCAGCTCATGGACTGATGCTAACGCGGTCCCGGAGTGGAAACTCGACGTCATCGACCCAGGCAAGTTCGAAGTCACCCTGCGCTACTGCGTCAAAGAACGCGATCTCGGAGTCGCGGGCCACCTCATAGTACAAGACAAGCGACTGCCCATAAGCATCACAGAAGCCTTCGACCCCCCTTCCACGCCACAGCCTTTCCTACTCGAAGGCGAAGCCAAGAAATACGAACACAAAACTTGGAAAGACCTCCGATTGGGATCAGTGTCGCTCGAAAGAGGCTCAACCACGCTCCGTATCCAGATAACCGATATACCAGGTAAAGAAGCCATGGAGATCAAGGACGTAGTCATCGCAAGACTCTAGAACCGATCCCACCTCGACCGCAGTCATCCCGTAGCGGAAGTCGAGAGACTTCCGCCAACACTGACTCAAATCGCCTTCTCTTCTGCTCTCGTATCCATTTTTTCAAGATACTTCCTCATCTTATTTAATGTCGACTTATGCTCCGGCGAAGTCGCCAAATTCCGCAACTCCTCCGGGTCTCCCCGCAAATCGTAGAGTTCCTCCCCACTCCTCCATTTCGTATACCGCCAACGCTCAGTACGGATCGCCTTGCCCAAGCTCTGCCCTCGAGCGACAACCGTATAAACCACGTCTTTCCCTTTCGCGGAAGGTTTCCTCAAATTGTCCACGAGACTCTTGCCTTGAACATGCTCTGGTGTCCTCATCCCACAAAGCTCTGCCAAGGTGGGGTAAATATCCAGCAACTCGACCAATCCCTCCGTCTTTGAACCCGCCTCTGTCAGGCCAGGCGCCCGCATCAGCATCGGAACGCGATTGCAAACCTCGAACAAGGTCACCTTACCCCAAATAAAGTGTTCTCCCAAATGGTATCCATGATCGGAAATCAAAACGACGATCGTGTTGTCCGCATAACCATTCTCGTCCAGAGAATCCAGAACGACACCAATCTGCGCATCGATAAAGCTGATACACGCGTGGTAAGCCTGCATATAATCTCGGCGCAGGAGCTCGTTTTCCACGCCCCATTCGAAGTCGAAGCCTTCATGCCGCCTGGTCCGAGCATCCAGCGTGGTCGTCTCCCAAAAATCCAAAGAAGGCAAAGAATACTGTAAGTCTTTCTTTGGATACAAATCGAAATATTTATCCGGCGCTAAAAAGGGACCATGCGGTTTATGCACTCCCATCGAAATGAAAAAAGGCTTATCCCCAAAACTCTTGTTCTCCAACCATTTCACGATCTTTAGAGCATTCTTGCCGTCCTTATGCTGATCATCCCTTAAACCCGAGGGCCCATAGCCTGGCTTCTGATTCTTCGTCTGGGTAGCGATGTTGTAGTAAATCTCCCGCCACTTCTTGCGATTCTTCCGATCTGTTACCGGTCCATGTTCACTCTCGAAAGCCTCACGAACAGGTGTCACCATCGGCATTTCCTCATTGTCAAACCAATGACTTTCATCCCATGTGTCCTTTCCCGGAGTACTCTTCTCATTATGATATACCTTGCCCGTAGCCGCCGTCCAATATCCATTTTCTTTGAAAAGCTGCGGCAATGAAATCGTCCCCGGACGCGTGTCGCGAATATCCACCTTATTGGAAACCACCCCAGACGACTGAGGATAAAGACTGTGCAAAAATGAAGTCCTGGAGGAGTTGCACACTGGGTACTGGCAATAAGCCCGATTAAAGGTCATCCCCGTTTCCGCTAAGCGGTCAAAATTCGGAGTCTTTATCTGCTCGTAGCCAGACGTCGATACATGCGTATTTAAATCATCGCATACGATAAAAAGTACATTGGGACGCTCGCCTGCAAATGAGCAAGAAGTCGTAATCAGCGTCATCGAGAGACATCCTATAAGAAATCTGTTAATCTTCATAATAGAGGAAGCGGGGTTCCTCCCAAGGATATAGCCGACTTACGAAAAAGGTTACGTTATTTACGCGGCCATAGGCGAACCATTCCCTCACGCCGCCAAATCTCTCCCCCAACCCAAACTGCTTCCCGTTAAATCGCGCCCTTCGAAGGAAAGAAGCCACAATTAAGAAACCGCGTCGCCCTTTACTCCCCACCACGAAACTCCCATCCACAAAAATCCCGATATACATTTCCTATACATCTCATACAACTCCGCGCGCATCTTTACATGGGCCATACGACATTCACATGATATTCCACTAGTCTGGTCCGCGAATTGAAACGGTAACTCCAACCACACTCGCTCATGAATTCGCAACTGACCACAATCACTTCTATCGGCTTAGCCCTTCTTATTCCGCTTTCCTCCGCCCCGATCGCATGCGCCCAAAACGACGATGATGAGGAAATATTCGAACTCAGTCCTTTCATGGTAGATGCCTCGGGTGACCGAGGCCATCGGTCGAGCCGGAAGCTTTCCAACAATACCACTCCCCTGGAAATAATCGAATCCGGCTCCTCCATCAAAGGCATCAAGATAGGCGACTATTCCAGATTCGGCCCAGAGGTCGGCGTCAAACTGCGATTCGCTATCGGCTTCTATGATGACGAGGAAAAAGTCCGCCGCGATACCTTGAATCGATACCTCGACCAAATCGCCGCAGACCTAGCGTCGGAATCCGACTTGACTTTCGAAACCGGCAAAATCCTCGTTCCCGAAGGCGACCGCAGCCGATCCAAATCCAGGAAACGCTCCGACTTCGCATCCTTTGCCCATTTCACGCTCACCTTCGCTTCCGACCAAGTGAAATCTCCCTTCGAAAGAGTCCGCGCCATTCGTCGCCTTGTCGGCGAAACGAACTTCGATTCCAAATACGCTAAAGTCTTTTATGGAAACGCTCATCTCACGCCTCTGAGCCACGAGCTTGTCGGCCAGTCCAAACAACTAAACGCCGTCATCACAGGTATCGCTACAGGCGGAAACGCCCCAATCCAGATCGCCTTTCCCAACGTACCGATTATGCACATCGAAAAAGCGGAGGCCGTCGAGTTCAACGTTTCCCTAGAGTCTAAGAGCGACCAAGAAACCGAGGCCCAAATCGCTCTAGACACTTTCTTCAACTCCATTTCCAACTCAATCGCCAGGTACAGTGGCTCCAACTACGGGCCGCGTTACACCAAAATAACCCCGCTTAAGAGGATCAAAAGCAAGGCCTCGATCTACCAAATCGCCGCAAGCGCCAACGTAACCCTCAAGATCGACGATAGCAAATCCACAAACAGCCAAGTCCTAGAGCTTAAACGTTCGATTCTAGAATCCAACGCAAACATTGAAGCGGCCAAAATTGAATTCACGCCTCCTCGGTTTGTAGTTGAAAATCCAGACAAATACAGAGCGGAGATTCTCAAGAAAATTGCCGCAGACGTAAGCCTCATCGATGAAACCCTCGGAGCAGACTTCACCGTAGATCTCTCGATACAGTCCTCAAGAGTCCTCGTCTGGCAACACTCCGCTACCGAAGTCGCATTCTGGCTCCCTTACAACACGACTATCGTCTCCCAACGCCAACGCGCCCAAGAAGAATTGCGCCTGACCCGACAACATGAAATCGCGATGAAAGACACGCGCTCCCAAATCGTCTGCTGCGGAAACGCAACCGAGATTAAGCGCTAGCCGACTCACCGGGATACTTGCCCAAAAACTCTGATGAAGCTAAGCTGAATTTGATAAAGACTATAACCGCAGCGCCAAAAAACTTTAGGCCGGGGCTGTCTACCCTCCGTAGCTTCCAGCGAAGGACGGGCCGACCCGGCACCCCCTTCTGAACTAGGAGGTCGTCGCTCTAGCTTACGGCTTCGGAACCTTTCTCTTCCGTATCCAGCTTCCGAGGACTCGCCTCGCTAAGCGCTTCGCGCAACGCTCGCCTCCCTCGGGTCCCACCCCAAGAATCATCCAATTATGAGATAATATAAGACAGACAGAATTTAGACTTGTTTATCTAATAGGACCGCCTGGTTCTGATTTTGTTTTTTCTAAATTCATTAAGGATTTAAGAAACATTTTCGACTCCAAATAAATATTCATATTTTCTTACAAATGGCACTCGAATAGAGACAAAAACGATTAAGGCTATCAAGCAAATATGATGATAACCCCATGGTATATTCTCTTTACCATCACGTCCCGACCATGCTTCACCATATGCTCTTAATCCTGCGACAACAAGACACTGCGCCCAAATTCCCAAATACATAAGTAAAGTCGATACAATCAAAGTTTTCTTTTTCTTGATCGTAAAGAGCCCGACAGGAAAAGCTATAACAGGATAAATCGCTATACCTAACACAACTATCACTATTAATAATCCGAAGCCTTCCATATTATTTTTTCAGAACGCAGAGTCCTCACGCGTAGGGGGCGGCAGCCCCCGGAGTTGTGAGCGACGACTTGATATGATTCATTTGGTTAGAAATGGTAAGCTGATTAAGGTGAGAGCCAAGCATGGTAGGCCGAACCATCTAGAGTAGAACTGAGTCAATTCGTATTTTTCTTTCCTTTTGGAAACCAACTTGGCGATCCCTTTCGAGAAACCGACTGAGCAACCAAATAGTACCCACCCTCCAAGCATAAGCGGTATCCACTTACTCTCTACATTCCATTCGATTTTTTCCATCAATCCGAGTCGCGATTCCGCTAGCATCGGTGGGACGATGCCAAAAGCGAACAAGAGGACAGTGCCTAGCTTGTTCATGTTTGAATCGAACTCTCTTTCTTCACTCATATCGTCAAAGAGTCACGCGGAGGCGGCGCAGCTGCCGGAGTTGTGAGCTCTGTCCGGTTGGACCAAATTTTAGTCTATCCATCTTGTATCCGATAATCCCTTAACTTGATTGTTCTCGTTGAATTTCACCGAAATGCCACCGCCAGAGAAGTCGATGAACCTCCATCCAGGTCTTTTGGTTTCATAGTGCCAAATCGTTCCATCTTCGATTTGATCAGGATCACCCAGAATCTCTCGTACCTGATCTTTGCTTTTGTTTTTTACTGGGTTAGAGGCAAGTAACGCGTCCACAAAAGAATAGCGAGTCTTCTTGTTTCCTTCCTTCCATTCTTCGGATAAGAAGCTGTCTTGATTTTCGTAAATCATACCGTCAAAAGCACTCGATACCCATGCCGATCCCAACTGGAAGAAGGCAATTTGGATACGAAAGGTTGCAGCGAAGAAAATGATCAGAATCGCAATGAGGGCTATCTTACTTTTCTTTTTCATTCGTCCAACGCTA
>JBCCZW010000142.1:0-8351 GCA_039186805.1 Verrucomicrobiota bacterium | reverse complement strand
TGGATATGATTCTTTTTCCATCGACTCCCTATAGTAGGAAGCTTTTTGGAAAAAGCGCTAACAAAGTGCGTGAAAACCGAAAAAATATCGCTTTCACGACTTATTGGACAGTCTCTTAGGCCTCACTGCGACTCCCTACCGGCTCGGTCTCGGCTGGATATATAATTACTCCCACCGCGGCGAGCTAAAGACCCAAGAGATGCGTTTCTTCAAACACTGTATATACGAACTCCCACTCGAATATATGATAAAGAACAAATACCTCACGCCTCCAGTTAAGGTAGATATTCCGGTCACCTCCTACGATTTCTCCGAGCTGACCGAAGGTGGCAGATCCTATACCATGGCTCAGCTTGAAGAGGTATTGAAACAACAACGACGCCTCACGCCGCTAATCATAAGAAATATCATCGACATCACAGAAAACTATAAGCGACAGGGCGTCATGATCTTCAGCTCCACCGTCAACCACGCGCAAGAGGTAATGGATAGTCTCCCGGCGGGACAAGCTAGACTTGTAGTAGGCGACACAGAAGATAGCGAACGCGATCAAATCATCGAGTCTTTCAAAAACAAAGAATTCAAGTACCTAGTCAACGTCTCCGTCCTCACCACCGGTTTCGATGCCGTGCACGTAGACGTCATCGCCATTCTCCGTCCTACCGAATCCGTCAGTCTGTACCAGCAAATCATTGGGCGTGGTTTACGTTTGGACTCAAACAAGAAGGACTGCCTCGTTCTCGACTACACGGGAATGGGACATAACATCTACACGCCCGAAGTCGGCGAAAAGAAACCCGTCCGCGAATCCGTTCCGGTCGAAGTCGCCTGTCCCGAATGTGGCTTCGTCAACAACTTCTGGGGAATCGCCGACGAAGAGGGCAACGTAATCGAACACTTCGGCCGCAAATGCCGCGGGGCTATCCAAAAACCGGATACCTACGAATTCAAACCCTGCGGCTACCGTTTCCGCTTTAAAGTTTGCGAGCAATGCGGCGCCGAAAACGACATCACCGCCCGGGAATGCGCCCGCTGCGGGCACGTATTGATCGACCCCGACGTAAAGCTCAAGCAAGCCAAACTCTCCAAAAACGCTCACGTCCTCACCCCCGACTCCATTGAAATGCTCGAACGCGCCGACAAGAACGGCAACCCCTACCTCCAAGTCAAATACTACGACTACGACGCCCGCTTCCTATCGGAGATGCATTATCTCAACAATCCGACGAGCCTCAAGAAGTTCGACATCAATTTCCTCCGATCCCACCTCCGCAAACCCGAACTCAAAATCCCCATTCGCTCCGTCGAAGATGTATTGAAAATCCAATCACTCCTCCGTATGCCCTCCTTCGTCATCGGCCGCAAACAAGGCAAATTCTGGAAGATCACCGAAAAAATCTTCGCCGAAGAACTCCAGAGCAAGGCAATGTAGCGGATCTCAAGAGAGATCCGAAACCCTTCACCCTCACTCTAACGGAATCTCCGCATACCGATTCATTCCCGCGCCGCCTTGCGAACCCGCGTCGTACACAAATCCATACACCGCCTTACCCGTATTCGTCTTCAGAGCCGAACCACGGACCCAGGCCGCATCAATTCCTCCGATCAACTTTCGTGACGGCGTCCAATCGCCACCCAATCGCGATGAAGTAGAGTAGATAGAACGCGTCGCCTCATCTATATATAACACATAGACGCTATCCCCATGCAAAACCGCGTCCGCTCCTGCCTGGTCAGAATCAACCGCCTGAGTCACCACGGGACCTTGCGTCACCAAACGAGGAACCGACAGTCCCTGACTCTCCATATAACGCCTCTCCCAAAGCGAGCGATCAGCCTTCCGGTATATCAACAATGCTCCACCTGACTCAGGAACCAGAATCGGGAGTAGCGCTCCGTTCTCTTCATCTTCAACTCCCAAGGTATCGGAAACTAACATCGGCTCCGAAAGTTCGCCGTCAGCCTGAAGCCATCGCAACCACCCCGTTCCATCTCCGGCCGTATAAGCCACCAAGCTGCTCCGGCCATCAGCCGCCGTCTCCACTTGAAAGCCTGACAAGCCAGTAATGCCCGGCGATTCGAGCGAAATACCTTCGTCCGCCCAAACGCCCTCCGGCGTGCGCTTATGAAGAAAGCCACCCGTCGCGCTCCCATAGACTGCCAACAAGCTTCCATCAGCCCGGACACTCAATGACGCCGCCTGCGTTGGCGGTTCGCTAGGCTCCGCAATCACCTCGGAATCGACAACCCACTTCTCCGCATACCTCTCCGAATCCTCAGTAGCAAACGCATGATAAAACACAGCATCCGATGTCTGGTGAATGATATGAAGGATCCCTTCGTGAAAAACCGAACCAACCCCTTCGAGGTCTCCCACGGAAGGACGACCGCTGCCATCCACCTCTTTCCAACTAAGACCTCCATCGCGCGAAGCCACCATCATAAAGCGATTATCCGTCTCGGTAGGCTCCATAATGAAATAGAGCGTTCCTTTCGAACTCTGATAAGGGCCAATGCGCGACGGTGTCTCCACAAAGGTCCCGCCCAAATGTCCCTCAGCGGCCGAGAAAGTAAGACCTACAGATTCACGCCCGCCGAGCGCATGACCATCGCCATCTACGACCCTCAGCTCAATCGCTTCGCCATCCTCCAGATAAAAAGGTCCATCCGAAAATCGCCTCGCCACCAAAGACCACTCCCATTCCATCGACCCTTCTGCCAATCGAAACAAAGGCGTTGCCTGCACACCCTTCAAGCCAATGCCATCCTCATGTTCCAGCCGACTTCCCAAAAGCAAATCCTCCGACTCCTCGCCAAACGCATAGACCGCATCCGAAATTAGACTGAGCGGCGGTGTCGCATAAAGAGGATAAGGAAAACTCGAAAGTCCCACAGGCATCCAGGAACCGCCCTTCATCCGATACTGAAGACGCAGCTCTTCGGTTGAAGCCACCCCGCTCGTATTCGCTACCTCGATACGCAATCGAAAGGGCTGATCATAAGACAGCTGGGCGGGCTGGTTTTCACCCGCAGCCCAGCCTTCGCTCGCATTTAACTCCACCGCAGCATCCGACCTCACGCGGAAGGCTGACCAAGTCAGCCCACTATCGCTTGCTTCAAGCCCGGCCCAAACGAGACTTGCCAGTGGCGATACAAGAATCGCTCCAAAGAATATTCCTCCCAATGAGGCTATGCGAGAGTTCAACATGGCGAAACCAAGGCATCGCCAAAATGCGATAGCAAGACCGCTTCAATTAATTGAGGCTTCCGTAACTGAATCGGAACATTACACGCGTTAGATCAGCCATCCGCTTTCGTAATCATGTATCCCATAGTACCGCCCATTAGGCAAAGGGCGGACACGATCCAACCCGCAACAGGCAAATAAGAGGGGGAAAAAATCGCGATCAATGCTACGATTCCAGTGCTCATTCCCCCGATTAGGGCGGTCATGCCCACACAAAGTTTCATTCTATCAGATTTGTCATTTAAGTTGTCCATACCTCCAAGTGCCCACGGTCCACCGTCAGGTGACAAAATATTCAGTCCTATCGTCCTTTCCCCCAAATCTCTTCTATCATCCATTTTCATCCTCATCTTCCATCCCTCCTGAAGGGCAACAGCATAGAAGAGGCGCTCTAGACAAAGAACAGCAGATTGCTCCTCGAAGGAATTCCACTCAATCTGCCGCAATCTCTCAACCCGCCGCCAAGACGCTTTCGCGGTGCTCCTGCGGACTCACGCCCCTCACCCGCTTGAACGCAGAGCTTAATGCATAGGGACTGCTATAACCAACGCGATCCGCCACCGTACCCACGGTTTCACCCGGTTCGCACAATAGGTCGGCCGCCAAAGCCAGTCGCCACTGAGTCAAGAAAGCCATAGGCGGAGCGCCCACCACTTCGTTGAAGCGTTTTGCCAAAGCCGCTCGCGAAATCCCTACCTTAGTCGCGAGACTCGAAAGCGTCCAGGGATCTGCCGGACTCTTATGGATCAGTTTTAAAGTCTCCGCAACAACTGGATCGCCTTTCGCCTGATACCACGGCATCTCTTTAGTTTCCTCCCGCTCAAACCAGGCGCGAACGATCGCGATCAGTATCATATCCAACATACGATCCAGCACCGCCGCCTGTCCCGGCGCATCTCGTTTCATCTCGTCGCTCAGCATCTGAATCAAGGGCGAATTCCAATCTTGGCTCTTCACCCAGAGAAGCGGAGGCAGCGCATTTCGCAGACGCTCGCTCACATCCGCCATAGACTCATAACTTCCCACCAACATCAGATTGGAAGCTTCCGCATCATTGCCCCACGTGCGGACGCCTAGCTTCATTTCCTCATGAAGCGAACGGCCATCAGGCGCCCGACAATCCTGTCCAGGCATTATAAAGATTGTCGGCTCCGTATCCGGAAAATCGGATACAGTATAGTGTTCCGGCCCCCGCGTCACCGCCACATCGCCCAGCCCAAGCGTCACCTCCTCGCCATTGTCATGCTTCAAGTGACAAGACCCCTCGACCATGGCGATTACGGTCAGAGGCGCCTCTGCTTCAATACGCAAACTCCAAGGCGACTCTAGAAGACCTCGCAAAGCAAAGGCCCCCCGAGCGCGAGGGCCTTCCAATAAACCGCTGAATTCGTCGATTTCCTTCATTTTAGACGATCGCTTATGAGCTTGAGCATCCTGGCTATGGCAGGAATTCCCAGAATTAACTAGACTGGTGGCGTTATGAAAAACGAAACCAAAACAACTTCAATCCACAATCGTAAACCCGTTCTCGTAATCGGCGCTAACGGCAAAACCGGTCGACGCCTTGTTCAAAGACTACACGCCGCCGATATTCCCGTCAAAGCGGCTTCCCGCTCCAGCGAAACCCACTTCGACTGGAACGACCGATCTACCTGGTCGCCTGCCCTCGAAGGAACCGGTGCCGCCTACATCACCGTCTATCCCGACCTCTCATTCCCCGGAGTCGCCGACAATGTAGAAGCCTTTGCCAAACTCGCTGTCAGCAAAGGCGCCAAGCGATTGGTCCTCCTCTCCGGACGTGGCGAAGAAGGCGCCCAAGACGCCGAACTGCGTATCCAAAAATCAGGTGCAGAATATACCATCGTACGCTGCTCAGTTTTCAATCAGAACTTCAGCGACTCGTTCGCCGACGCCATCCGCTACGGACGCCTCAGCATGCCCGTGGGAGATATCCAAGAACCCTTCATTGATGCGGAAGACATCGCAGACGTCGCCTTTGCCGCCCTCACCGAAGACGGCCACAACGGCGAGGTCTACGAGCTCACCGGCCCTCGCCTCCTCACCCTCCCCCAAGTCGTCGAAGAACTCAGCAAAGCTATGGAACGCACCGTCGTATTCGAAGCGGTCAGCGTGGAGGACTACGCCACGGAGCTGGTCGAGCACGGATTCTCCGAAGAGGAATCGCTCCCCGTCGCTCAACTCATCGCAGATGTAATGGACGGCCGCAACGCAACCCTCGCGGACGGCGTTCAAAGAGCCCTCGGTAGAGAGCCAAGAGATTTCGCGGACTTCGCCCAAACTGAGGCCGCCGCCGGAACCTGGGACATAAAGAAAGTCGCGTCATGAACTCCTGGATACTAACAACTGCAATCGCAGCCATCATTGGGACCGCCCTCGTAGGAGGCATCTTCTTCGCCTTCTCGACCTTCATCATGAAAGCCCTGGAGAAAATCGCCCCAGCTGAGGGGATCCGCGCAATGCAATCGATTAACCTAGTCGTTTTGAATCCCCTATTCCTCGGCGCTTTTATGGGAACCCCCATCATCTGCATCGCCGCTACAATTCTGGCGATCATATCAGGATCCAGCTCCGGCCTACCCTACTGGTTTGCCCTCGGCAGCCTAAGTTACGTCCTTGGCACCTTCTTCGTGACCGCCCTGGGCAACGTACCGCTCAACGATCGCCTTGCAGACGCCAAACCCGAAAGCGCTGAAGGACTTTCACTCTGGCAAAGCTACCTCAAGCGCTGGACGCTTTTTAATCACATTCGAACCGGAGCCGCATTGGCCGCAGCCTTATGTTTCATTATAGGACTGCTAAAATTCTAAACAGATTCGAAAAACCGAAAACAAGCACAATAAAATGAATACCAATAACAAAGAGACAGTCCGCCTTCTCATCGAAGAAGCGATCAACCAGGGCAACCTAAGCGTATTGAAGGAAATCATACATCCCGACTACGCCTACGCCTCTCCCACAGAATCCATGAACGGCATCGACCAGCTTGAGGCCTTCATCCTCGCGCTCAGATCAGCATTCCCCGACCTTGCTGTGAGAATCGAAGAGCAATTTGGAGAGAACGAAAAAGTCTGTACCCGAATTTCCATGACTGGAATTCACAAGGGAGACTTTTTGGGATTACCTGCCACAGGAAAGACTGTCAATCTGGAGGGCGTGATCATCAGTCAACTCCAAGACGGGCTGATAAAGAAGGAATGGGAACTCCTCGATCAGCTCACCCTTCTTCAACAGTTAGGTCTCGCTTCAAAGTAAAAGAGCCTTAGAACGGAAACGATTATCTAACACCTATGAGCTCAAAATTAGCCTCCGGCGGTCCTCTTCCTGAAATTCAACTCCCGCTCATCGAAGGTGGCACTGCCACTCTCGGTGAAACTCAGACTCCCGGAGCCTGGAAATTCGTCCTCGTCTACCGGGGCCTTCACTGCCCTGTCTGCAACAGATACCTGAAGCAGCTTCAAGAGCTCAAAGAAGGCTACGCGAAAGCGAACACGGAAATCCTCGCCCTTTCCGCCGATACCCTCGAACGGGCTCAAGAGATCGCAAAGGTCAACGGGCTCGAATTCCCCATTGCCTACGGTCTCAATGTCGATCAAATGGATCGACTGGGACTCTACATCAGTCAAAACCGCCCGGATGATGACGTCGATTATCCCTTTCCTGAACCGGGAGTATTCGTTCTCAATGCAGAAGGTAAGCTCCAGGTCATCGAGATTTCCAACATCCCTTTCCATCGCGCGGAACTCAAAGAACTTCTCGAAACCATAGAGTGGATACAAGAAAACGACTACCCGCTCAGAGGAGCCTATCCAGAAATCTGACCTCCCCTGCGCGAAGCTTAGCTAAAAAGGACAATAGTCGCTTCGCCTCGCTTCAATGTACCATCGCTGAGGATACGACACCGAAGTCCGCCCCGGTCTTTCATCACCAGCTTCGCGCCTTCGCCCGCCACCACATCCATCCAACGGCAAGGCGAGCACTCCTCAGACCCGGAAAACTCTGTCCCATCGATGCTGAAACGTTTCCCTATCAATTCGTTTAGGTCGATCCCCGCCAGTAAAATATTTCTGCGGAGTACGCTCGGATCCAAATCAGGTTTGCCCGCATGCTCCTTAACGGCGTCTACTGTCTTCTGATCGATAAAGGTCACTTGGCCATGAAAATCCTCTTTATGGTCAAAATAGCGATCTCCTCTCAGACCCTTGCCGGCAACGCATTCCACCGAATCCACTTTGCTCATTCGCTGCTTCTCAATTTCAGTCGCGCCCCAGTTGTGATCCGGGGTCAGCATGATCTCTACGATCTCTATGGTTCCCTCAGTAAAAGACATGCCGCCACGTCACCCGAAAAGACCTCATAACACAACCAGATTCGACAGACAGACATCGGTTAATCGAGGTGGGGTTCGGGCGCCGCCCCGAACCTAGCAGTGCCCAAAGAAACCCAAGGACCGCCGCTAGACCTTCCCCTTCAGAAACGGCTCCAATTCCTCAACCCCAAAGTCCGCCAACACCTCATCACCCCACTTCATCGTAGGCGCCAAAGACTGGCCAGATACCTGGACCATCTCCTGCATCGCTTCGCGATTCGAAAGCACCTCTCTTCGATTGTACGAGATCCCCCTTTTGTTCAAATACCCCTCTGCATCAATGCACCAAGGGCAGCCATCCTTCACATAAAGTATCGGTTCTACGCTCATAAACCCATATACGACCCAGGGCGGAAAACTCATGCAATCTAGAACCTATCATGTCGAAAAAAGCAAAGCCCACCCTATACGCGTTCAAATCGTAACCGAAATCTAATTGCTATCGCCCCCCGAGCGAATAGGCTACTTGCCATGAAAGTCGCCTTGTTCAGCGCTAAACGCTACGACGAAGAATACTTCAACGCCTGCAGAGATTCCAATCACGAAATCATATTCCATGAAGCAAAGCTAACGCCGCGCTCCGCTGCTCTCGCTCAAGGGGCAGACGCCGTCTGCATCTTCGTCAACGACCAGGCAGGCCGAGATACTCTGCAACAACTTTCTGAATACGGCATCAAACGCATCGCCCTCCGCTGCGCCGGATTCAACAACGTCGAC
>JBCCZW010000141.1:0-8372 GCA_039186805.1 Verrucomicrobiota bacterium | reverse complement strand
GAAAAAACGACCGCATTTGGGCCTCCTATTCGCGAGCCGAGCGCACCACTCCTGTGGCCCTCAGCGTAATCGACAGCCTACGGAGCGGCAAAGCCATCGACGACCCGGTTCCCGTTCCTCTGCCAAACGGCAGCGCCCTTTTCCTCGACCGCCAACTCACCAATGCCATCTCCAATCGCGAACTCGACCCCGAAACGCTTGATGCTTTCGAAGCGGGCTACCGAAAGAACTTCCAGAACGATAAAGGCAGCTTCTGGATCAACGCCTACCATTACGAATACAATGACATCTTCGCCCGCACCGGCATCTCGGCGACCCCTGAGCTCTTAGCGCAACGCCCCTACCTCAATGTCCAGGGCAGTTACGACAATCTGCTGGGAGGCTCTGGCTTCGGCTTCGAAGCCTATCTCGAATACGCGTTCACCTCCAGACTGAAAGTTTCCACTTCCTACTCGCGCCTCATAGATTCCTTCCATTCGCTCATCCAGCCCGAAAACCAATTCCAGGCAGACTTCATCAACTTCTCGCTGGATGAATTCGACAACAGTTCCCCCGGTCACTTGGCCACCCTCAACCTAGTCGCCGACTTAAGCGATAGTTGGAACCTGAATGCCGGACTCCGCTACTCCGCGGACTACGAATTCGCCAAAGGACCCCAACCCGCTATTTTCCAACTCGACGCGCGACTGTCATGGAAGCTCTCAGATAAGCTACGCCTCTCCCTCGTAGGCAGGAATCTCCTAGATCCCTACATACAGGAAGCGCGTCTAAAAGACTTCTTCGGCCACTGGACGGAGATGAAAAGAGAAGTCTATCTAGAGGCGAAATCCGCATTCTAGGGAGTCTCGCGTAATGCTTAAGCAACTACACAGAGTCTGCATAGCCGTCTTGCTATTGATAGGAACCGCAAGCGTTATCGCCCCTTTGCAGGCCCAAACGCTCCGCATCGAAGAGCTCAAGGCAAGCTATATCAATGGCTTTATCGACTTTGCGCTTTGGGACGGAAAAGTGAACGAGAGCAGTGCTACAATCGGAATAATAGGTTCCAGCCAGCTAGCCTACCATCTCGAGGAAATCGCATCTAGAAAGCTGGAAGGCAGAAAGCTTGAAATAATCGAACTCACGACCAACGACTTAGACCGACGCGTGGATATCCTTTTCGTTGGCCAAGGTTACAAAAGCAGCTGGGACGCCATAGCCAGCTATTGCCGCAAGAAACGCGTCATGCTAGTTGGCGACGAACAGGGAATTATAGAAAATGGGGCGACCATCGAGTTCGTCGTAAGAAAGAACCGACTTCGTTTTATCGTAAACGAGAAGAACGCGAAGAACAGCGGACTAGAAGTCAGCTCCAAGCTATTGGAACTCGCCATAGAACGCAGGTAATCTATGTTCAATAGACTACAGGCGAAATTCCTCGGACTACCGATCTCCAGCAAGATCATCGGCATCACCGCGTTTTCGAGCTTCGTTACGCTTAGCCTCATCTGCGCCATATCCTTCTACCGAGACTGGAAAGCCTTCGCCGACCGCACTGTAGAAGGGCTAGACAGTTTGGCCCAGATACTCGAAAGCAACACGGAAGCGTCCCTACGCTTCAATGACCCTTATCGAGCAAAGGAATACGTCGATTCTCTTTCCAACGTCAAAGGTCTGCTCAGCGTCACCATCTACAACGACGTAGGCATCAAATTCGCTAGCTTCGCAACCCGCGAGGACTTCTCTCCCTTTCCTTCGCCCCGCTACGAAGGCGAACGATGGGAAGACGGCCGAGTCTTTTTCGCGCGTACGATCACGCTCGATGACACTCGTATGGGCAAGATCCTAATCGAGATGGATACAAGCGAATTCAAAGCCGCCACCTGGCAAAGCTTCGGTTCTACCGTCGCGCTATTTCTAGGAGGCCTATTCGCAACCGTCTTCTTAGCCGCGTGGCTGCAACGCAGCTTTACTCATCCATTGAAAGAGCTCCTGGATACTACCAAACGCGTCACGGACAGCGAATCCTACACGCACCGAGCTACCAAGCGATTGGACGATGAGATCGGCTCCCTCGTAGATAGCTTCAATGATATGCTCGATGCCCTCCACCGACGCGACGACGCGTTGAAAGACGCAAACTCCAGCCTCGAGCGCACCGTCGCCGAACGTACCGCCGATCTCCAAAGCCAAAACGAAGCCCTTCGCGAAGCGATCGAGGCGGCAAAAGCCGCATCTATCGCCAAGTCCGAATTCCTCGCCACTACAAGCCACGAACTGAGAACGCCTCTGAATCCAATCATTGGATACGTCGAAATGCTGCTCCTCAAAGGCCCTCCCGAAGAGGACGCCCAACAGCTTACCCTAATCAAGCAATCCGCCGAGCAGCTACTAAGGCTCATCGACGACATTCTCGACTTCAGTCGCATCGAACGAGGAGCCATCCAACTGGCTAGCGACGAAGTGCGCATCGCGAGCCTTTGCCAAGGCGTAGTCGATCTCATGAGTCAAGAGGCCCTGCGCAAGAATCTCTCGCTAAAGCACGAGCATGAGGAGCCAGAAGACCTGAAGCCCAACCAGAGGATCATAAAAACAGACGAAGGTCGCTTACGCCAAGTCGTCCTAAATCTTGTAAACAACTCCATCAAATTCACCCATGAAGGTACCATCGTAGTAAGATCGAGGATATCGCGCCGCTCCGAAAGCAATGGAATTATCCGTATTGACGTAACTGATACAGGTATCGGTATCTCGACCGGAGACCAAGACAAGCTATTCAAGCCTTTTTCGCAAATAGACGGCAGTTTAACCCGAGAGTACGGTGGCATGGGTCTCGGTTTGGCGATTTCGAAGAAGATAATCGACGCAATGAAAGGAGACCTAATCTGCTCCAGTCAGGTAGACGTCGGCAGTACCTTCACTTTCACCATCCCCATCGAATTTTCGGAAGGCCTCGCCCAAAAAGGAGCAAAAAAAGACGACACTAAGGCGAAAAAGTCGATTCCAGCCGAAATCCTCTTAGTCGAAGACGAGGCGGTCAATCGAGAGCTCGTTCGATCGCTCCTGGTTACTTTCGGCCACAGTGTTACCTGCGCAAGAGACGGCGTCGAAGCCGTCGAACTCTGGAACGATAGCAATCAAGATTTCGACTTGGTTTTATTGGACATAAGTATGCCGAGGCTTGACGGCTTCGCAACTTCCAAAGCCCTACGCAAAACGGAAACTCAGGGACGCAGGGTGCCCATCGTCGCAATGACCGCCCACGCACGGCCTTCCGACCGTCAAAAATGCATCGACTGCGGCATGGATGACTATCTCTCCAAGCCACTCAGTCTTCCCAAATTAAGCCAAACCTTGGATAGGTGGATACGACCGAACAAGGCTACTTGAGGGATTTGAGCATCTCCTACGATTGAAGTAGCAAGTATTCAGCAAATGGTTACACACACTGAAACGCCTCATCGCTTACCCAAGTTCCAGCATTCTCCTTGGCGACCTTCTGGTTCATCCGGTTCTCCCCAACCACCGACTCCCCCGTATCGGAATGATACTACTTCAACGAACATATGTGCTAAGCCTCTCCACTCCCCGCTCTAGAATCTCGAAAGGGAAAGTAGATTCACCGGCTTTCGGTATTGAAATACCCCAAATAGACTGTTGTGGATTAGACCCTAAATTATCGTTTTCATAACCCCAATTTTTCGTCGATGAAGAAAATCCTCGTTGCCAACCGTAGCGAAATCGCGGTCCGAATTTTTAGAAGCGCCACTGAACTTGGCCTCAGAACTGTAGCCATCTACTCCAAAGACGACCGTTTCGGCGTCCACCGCTTCAAGGCAGATGAAGCCTATCAAGTCGGCCACGGCAAAGGTCCCGTCGCCGCCTATCTCGACATAGATTCAATCATCAGAGTCGCCAAAGAAAACGGGGTCGATGCGATCCACCCGGGTTATGGATTCCTCTCCGAAAACCCGACCTTCGCCCGCGCTTGCCGGGACAATGGTATCACCTTTGTCGGCCCCGATCCTGAGCTGATCGACAAGATGGGTGACAAAGTCGCCGCTCGCAAAGCAGCCGAAGAAGCGGGCGTTCCCGTTCTCCCCGGTACCCAAGATCCCATTGCCGATCCCCAAAAAGCGCTCAAGCAAGCAAAGAAGATCGGATTCCCCCTCATTATCAAAGCAGCCTTCGGCGGAGGCGGCCGTGGTATGCGGGTGGTCAAAAAGGAGAAAGACCTCATCCCTCTCCTCGAGGAAGCTCAAAACGAAGCCAATATCGCCTTCGGCAACCCGGCCGTATTCCTCGAACGCTACATCGGCCGAGCCAAGCACATAGAAGTCCAAATTTTGGGCGACCGACACGGCGAAGTCGTCCACCTCCACGAGCGGGATTGCTCCGTTCAACGCCGCCACCAAAAAGTCGTCGAAATCGCTCCCTCAATCGGCCTCAAAGACGAAATGCGAATCGCGCTCTGCGAAGCGGCCGCTCGACTCTCAAAGCAGATCGGCTACAACAACGCCGGAACAGTCGAATTCCTTTACGACTGCGATACCGATGAATGGTTCTTCATCGAGATGAATCCGCGTATCCAGGTTGAGCATACCGTTACCGAAATCATCACCGGCTTCGATATCGTTCGCTCCCAGATTCTCGTCGCTCAGAATAAGAAGCTTCACGGCCCCGAAATCGCCATCCCCGAGCAAGAGGCAATTCCCCGCAACGGCTACGCGATCCAGTGCCGCGTCACCACGGAGGACCCAGCGAATAACTTCACGCCCGACTATGGTCGCATCGTCAATTATCGTTCGGCCGCAGGATTCGGCGTTCGCCTCGACGGAGCAATGGGCGACACCGGCTCCGTAATCACCCCTTTCTTCGATTCCCTCCTCGTCAAAGTCACAACCTTCGGCGCCTCCTTCGATCATGCAGCCAAACGTATGGACCGCGCCATGCAGGAATTTCGTATCCGTGGCGTCAAGACGAACATACCCTTCGTCGAGAACGTCATCAATCACCCGGTATTCCTTGGCGGAAAAGCGACCACCACCCTGATCGATACGACCCCTGAACTCTTCCGCTTCAAGCAACGTCGCGACCGCGCCACCAAGATCTTGAACTTCCTCGGCGACGTCATCGTCAACGGCAACGACCAAGTAAAAGACCGCCCGAAGCCAAGCATGCAGCTGCCGGTCATCGTTCCGGATTACGACCACCAAACAAAGGTGACCCCAGGCACCCGCGACCGACTTCTCAAGGACGGCCCCGACGCCTTTGCCCAATGGGTAAGAAAACAGCGCCGTCTCCTCATTACGGATACGACCTTCCGCGACGCCCACCAATCCCTTTTCGCTGCCCGCATGCGAACCTACGACATGCTCAGCGCCGCGGATGCCGTGGCCCACCGCCTCCCCGAACTCTTTAGCTTGGAAATGTGGGGCGGAGCTACCTACGACACCTCCATGCGTTTTCTCAAGGAATGCCCCTACGAGCGCCTCCGCTCCTTCCGGGAAAAAACGCCCAATATCCTTTTCCAAATGCTCCTGCGCGGGGCCAACGGCGTGGGCTACTCGAATTATCCCGACAACGTCGTGGCAGGCTTCGTTAAGCACTCCGCCGAAGCGGGCATGGACCTCTTTCGCGTCTTCGACTCGCTGAACTACCTTCCCAACCTCAAGGTAGCCATGCAAGCCGTCCGCAAAACGCACGCGCTCTGCGAAGCGGCAATTTGCTATACGGGCGATATAGACGACCCAAAACGCGATAAGTATTCGCTCCAATACTACGTCGATCTCGCCAAAGAGCTCGAGAAAATGGGAGCCCACATCCTTTGCATCAAAGACATGGCAGGGCTCTGTAAGCCCTTCGCCGCAAAGAAGCTGATTAAAGCGCTTCGCGACGAGATCGACATCCCGATCCACTTCCACACTCACGACTCCAGCGGTATCGCCAGCGCTTCGGTGCTCAAAGCTGCCGAAGCGGGCGTCGATATCGTGGATCTCGCGATTTCGTCCATGTCGGGTCTGACCTCCCAGCCCAACTTGAACTCTATCGCCGCTGCCCTAAAAGGAAATCCCAGAGATACCAAGCTGGACGTACCCGCCCTCAACCAATTCTCCATCTACTGGGAAGCCGTCCGGCAATACTACGAGCCCTTCGACACCGGGCCAAAGTTCGGCAGCGCCGAGGTCTATGATCACGAAATGCCCGGAGGACAATATACTAACCTCCGCGAGCAAGCCTTCTCGCTGGGACTCGGACGCCGTTGGCCGGAAGTCGTCCAAACCTACCAGGACGTCAATCACCTCCTCGGTCAAGTCGTCAAGGTTACGCCCTCCAGCAAATGCATCGGCGACCTCGCGATCTTTCTGGTTACCCGCGGCATCAAAGCTTCCGATATCGTCAACCTCGAGCCGGGCTCCAGCTTTCCCGCTTCCATCGTCGATATGCTCAGCGGCGGACTCGGACAACCCAAGGGAGGCTGGCCCAAGAAGGTCCAAAAAGTGATTCTAGGCGACGTAAAGCCGCGCAAAGGACGCCCCGGAGCCTCAGCCCCCAAAATCGACCTAAAGGTCGCCACCGCCGCACTCGCCAAAACTCTCGGACGCGAAGCTACCGAAGACGACCTCTACCGGCACCTCATGTACCCGGACGTGTTTTCTCAATATGAGACCCACTACAAGAAGTTCGGCGACGTATCCGTTTTGCCAACACCTGCCTTCTTTTACGGTCTCACGCCCAACGAAGAGATCACCGTTGAAATCGAGCGCGGCAAGACGCTCTACATCAAGCTCATTAATGTAGGCGAACCCAATGAAGACGGACTGCGCTCTATCTCCTTCGAGCTCAATGGTCGTCCGAGAAAATTGGATATCCCGGATACGTCAGTCGCCGGATCCTCCAAAAAGCGCGAAAAGGCCGACTCCGGCGACAGCTCTCAAGTCGGAGCGCCCATCCCCGGTATGGTTTCAGGCATTTCTTCGAGCGTAGGTCAAAAAGTGAAGAAAGGCGACAAGCTCCTCACCCTAGAAGCGATGAAGATGCAAACCACTGTCTACGCCGCCCAAGACGGCACAGTCGATCGCATCACCGTCGAAATCGGCGACACCGTAGAAGCCAAAGACCTTTTGGCAGTGCTGCGTTAACCGCCTTCGCAACGCCGTTTTTTGCCGACGCCCTCATTTGGAGGGCGTTTTCGCAATTCTGACAGACTGTCGGAAATCTAAAGCCAAACCCTCGTCGTATTCATCCCTCGGGCACAAGAACTGCAGATTTAAAAAGTGCAGAGGAGTAAACCTACATTGCTACGCTCAAGGTTTGACCGAGCGAACCTCCTTACCCACCCTTCATGGTCCGGTAAATACCCCAACCTCAAGTTCTAACACCTATCTTTCGTATGCAGATCAAGTACTGGGAAAATCCTGAAATCACCAGCTGGAATCGCCTCCCCGGCCGTTCCCCCCTCCCTTCGCACAAGAGCGAAAAAGACGCGCTTGCAGGCAAGAATGCCTATAAGATCAGCCTGAACGGCGATTGGAAATTCAAGTACTACGACAAACCTGAGTCGGTTCCGCAAAGCGTCAACAAACCCTCCTACAAAGACGGTCGATGGGCCGCCATTCCTGTTCCAAGCAACTGGACCATGCAAGGCTACGGCAAGCCGCATTACACCAACGTCCAGATGCCCTTCGCCAACCTGCCGCCAGAGGTCCCCGAAGAAAATCCAACAGGCGTCTATCGCCGCAACTTCGAGCTCCCTAAATCGTGGGACGGAAAACGTGTCATCATCCACTTCGGCGGGACCGAAAGCGTGCTCTCCGTTCACTTGAACGGCGAATTCGTAGGCCTCAGCAAAGACACTCGCCTCCCCTCCGAGTTCGACATCACAGATAAGATCAAAAGCGGCTCCAACCAACTCGTCGCCACCGTCATCAAATGGTCCGACGCCTCCTTCGTTGAAGACCAAGACCAATTCTGGATGGGCGGCCTCTATCGGGACGTCTATCTCTACGCTCAAGAGAAACGCGCTTACATCCAAGACGTCTTCGTCCGCGGCAATCTGGACGACAAATACCTAGATGGAGAACTCGACCTCATGGTCACCGCTTATCTCGACAAGGCGCTCGCCAAGAAAGCTTCGATCTCAGTTCAAGTTCTCGACCCAACAGGAAAGCCCGTATTCAAAAATCCAATCATCGAGGGCGAAATGGCCTACCCGGGCCAACACAAGACCTCAACGCCTCGCTTCAAGGTCGTACGCAAAGTCAAACGCCCCAAGCAATGGTCCTCCGAAACGCCGCACCGCTACACGCTTCTCGTCAGCTTGCGCGACCAAAAAGGAAAGCTCATCGAAGCGACCACCCAGAAATTCGGATTTCGTCGCGTTGAGATCAAAG
>JBCCZW010000140.1:0-8420 GCA_039186805.1 Verrucomicrobiota bacterium | reverse complement strand
TAGACGGTGTCGAGGTGCCCGTTGAGCAGTACTTTGGGGGTGTCGGGAATTTCCTTTTTCCAGCGAATGGCCAGGAGCTCTTCCGTTTCAGGGCCTCGCATGAAAGTGGGCTCGCTTTCGATTTCTGGTGAAATCGTTCTAGCGACCAGTTGGGCGATGGCTTCGAGGCCGGGTTGGTTGTGGGAGCCTGAGTTCTGATTGGCCCAGGAGATGAGTCGATCGATTAGGTCCTCGCGACGATCAGCAATCTCCGCCCGCGCCTTGGGGCAGGAGGGATGCTCGGCAAAATCCGATCTGTTTTCGCGACGGCTCATTTTCGCACCTTTCCCACAGCTTAAAATAGGCGACAAGCCCAAGCGTCAGCCACTGGAGAGTTTACACCAAAAGTTGTATGCTGTCGACGGAGGACCGCATAGATTTTGGATGAGGAGAAATGAGCCTAGGCGATGTGGGAAGAGGCCGCGTGTAATTTTTACACCAGTCCGATCTCGACTTTGCGGCCGGTGACCGAGGCGTTGTCGGCGACGGCTTCGGGAGTCGGCATTTCGGAGACGCAGCAGCTCAAGTTCGGATTCTGGAGGGCCCAGAGGTAGGCTTTCGATTGGAGCGAACGTTCTTCGCCGATGGCTGCATTCAGTTTGTCGATACGCCATTGAGGAACGTCGCCCATTCCAGGATTGCTGACGATGCGGGCGACCTTCATCGCGACAAGTCCCATGCCGGCCTCTTTGGCTTTGCGGACGGGAATGTCTAGAGCGGCGTGATTGGCGATATTGTAGGCGAACATGGCGGCATCGTAGTAGCCGAGTTCGATCGCCTTTTCCAAAATTGCGGGGACGTCGTTGTGCATAGAGGTCGCGCTGAAGCGAATTTTACCCTCTGTTTTGAGATCCTCTAGAACTTCGCGGATGTTTTCATCTTCGAGTTCTTCCGGCATGGCGGTTCCGTGCGGACAGTGCAGGACGTCGAAGTAATCGGTTTGGGTGGCGTTGAGCGAATTCTCAACGAGTTGCTTAGAGTGACTTTGGATTTGGGTTTTCCACTTTCTGAGCGAACCGTATTCTTTGATGACCAAGTGACGTAGATAGACGACCTTGAATTTTCGGTCCTGACCGCCGAAGTATTTAAAATGGTAGCCCGGTTTTAAGACGCCGCGCTCTTCGATCATTTGATCGGCTTTTTTATCGAGTTCGGATTGCTTCTCGGCGGGAAGATCCTTCAGCATTTCGAGCGAGAGCCTCCGCATGTATTCGTCGTAGAAGCTGATTTTGTTCGAGAGGAAGAACTGATCGCGTTTGCCGCTTTGCTTAATGAAACGACCAATGATGCGTTCGGCTTCGCCTTTAGAGTAGGCAGGAGCTGTATCGATATAATTGATACCTTTTTCGAGGCCTGCCTCGATGATTTTGAGGTATCTATCACTCTTCCAGGGGGTGGTGCCGAATACGATTTCGGAAACCATGAGACCTGTGTTGCCGAAACGGCGGTAGCTCATGTCAGACTGTCTGTTGCGCCATTCTTCGGGGTGGATCTTCAGCTTAGATTCAGAGCCTGGTTCTTCTTTGCCATTGGCGAGAGAGGAACCCAAGGTGACTCCAGCAGAGCTTGCGATGACGTTGCGAACGAAGTGGCGGCGTGTGTCTTTTTGGTCGGGCATGCGTGGAAGGATTTTCTATGAGGATCTTGTGTTGCGTGTCGGAGTGTCAGCTTTCTCTGACGAAAGAACGCGTCATTGGAAGAACGTTCAGGGATTCGATCTGTCGGCAATTGAATGAACGTCAATTCATGGTGGAAAGCGCCGTCGAGAGCTTCGAGGGATCCGTAAGCCTATTTTTGAATACGTTCATTATCGCTTCGACTTGGAGTCGTCAGTCTGGCAGATCGAGGCGACAGTTGCGGGTTTCGCGAAATTCTTAATTGAGCTTTTGTTCTTCGAAACGAGAACCGATTCTTTTTTGAACCCCTAGTTTACCCTTATGAATACGAAAACGACTCGCCGCAATTTCCTGAAAACCAGTGTGGCCGCTGCTATCGGCATGCCTACGATCATCCCAGCTAGCGCCCTTGGAAAGAATGGAAGCGTAGCGCCCAGTAACCGGATCGTGGTCGGAGGGATTGGTTTGGGACCTAGGGGGCGTAAGGTCTTAGCTGGCTTCTTTCAGCATGCGGATTGCCAGTTCGTAGCGATTGCGGACCCTCAGAAAGAGCGACGCGAAATCATCAAGCGACTGACGGATAGGGAATATGGGAATACGGATTGCGTGACTTACGATGATATGTCGGGCGTTTTGGAACGCGACGACATTGATTCGGTGATCATTGCCACGGGGGATCGTTGGCATACGACGGCGTCGATCCTCGCTGCTCGCGCTGGAAAGGATATCTACTGCGAGAAGCCTTGCGCGATGAACATCCAGGAGTGCCGGGAGTTGGATGACGCAATCAAGAAGCACAAGCGCGTATTTCAAGCGGGTACGCAGAGGCGGAGCGTTCCCAATTTTAAGCTGGCGGTTGATTTGGCGCGCGCAGGTAAGCTCGGTCAGGTGACGGAGGTGCACGCAGGTATTCTGAAGTTACAGGAGTATCTCGATGCTCTGCCAGCAGAGCCGGAGCCCGATCCTGCGGAAATCAACTGGGACAAATGGTTAGGACCGGCGCCTTGGAAGCCCTTTAACGCGGCGTATTGCAGAGGTCGCTGGCGTAATCATGAAGGGCTTTATGCGGCCTGGCGATTGCCCGAGTGGGGTTCCCATACGATCGATCTTTGTCAATGGGCTGCGGATGCGGACGGCACGACGCCGATCGAGTTTGAAGCTGTATCTGATGAGATGATACAAGCGAAATACGCGAATGGGATCAAGCTGGTGATGCGCCTTTCTGGCTTCAAAGATGAGGGTGACTGGACCGAAGGACTCGGTTCTTGCCCGGTTCGCTTTGTCGGAGATGAGGGCTGGGTGGAAGCGGGCGACTTCAAGAAAGTCGAGGCTAGCGATCCAAAATTAATCGAGAACGAAACTTACGATCAGATCACTGGCACGAATCCGGTGTTTCATGTTCGCAATTTCCTCGATTGCGTCAAGACGCGCGAGCAGCCGGTTTGCAATTCTACCGCGGTTCGCTACGGGCATATGGCCTGTTTCGCGGCGGCGATTAGCTGGAAGTTGGGCCGCAAGGTGAGATTTGATCCGGTAAAGGAACGCTTCGTCAAGGATGCCGAGGCCAATCGTATGCGTAGTTACAAAAGGCGAGAGCCTTACAGGGTCTGAGGCTAGCGACCAATGGGAGCTTCATTTGTACAAAAAGGCGCCGATCTGGTACTATTCGCTCGTTCGAATCGGGGGTAGAGTTATTAAGTGACTAAACCCACCATCGTTGCGGAGCAATCAATGATTGCTTTGGCGCCTCGAAACTAGGTATAGTCAAGTCGGAAAAAGGATACCCCATGATGCGCTATATTTTCATCGCTGCATTTAGTTTCATCGCAGGCGCCCTCTCGTATGCTTCTCAGCCGAACATCGTGTTTATTTTTATCGACGATATGGGCTGGGGAGATGTAGGCTGCTACGGTAATGACTTTATCGATACGCCGCGTATCGATGCGCTCGCTCGCGATGGAATGCGCTTCACGGATTTCTACGCTGCGGGAGCCGTTTGCTCCCCGACTCGGTGCGCGGTGCAATCCGGCCAGAATCAGGCTCGAATTGGAATAACGGCTCATATACCCGGTCATTGGCGACCCTTCGAGCGAGTGATTACGCCGCAGACTAATATGGCGTTGCCACTGGATACGGTGACGGTTGCCGAGGCTCTGAAGGAATCGGGTTATGTTACCGGTTATGTGGGAAAATGGCATTTGGGGCGCGATCGGAAATTCAGTTCCAGCGCTCAGGGCTATGACGTCGCTATGGAAATCAACGGTCCGCATTTGCCGGGCAAATTCAGGGTAGCTGGGAAGTCGGAGCTTCAGCCGAAGCTAGGGCAGTTCCGCACGGACTTCGAGGCGGAGGTCTGCGAGCGCTTTATTCGGGAGAATAGAAACAAGCCCTTTTTCCTCATGCTTTCCCCTTATGCCGTGCATATTCCCCTCGCGAGTAAAGCGGTCCTGGTGGAAAAGTATCAGGCTCGGGCCGCTGCGGATAAACGAGATCTTCCCAACCCGATTTACGCGGCTATGGTTGAGGAGGTCGATACGCTGGTAGGCCGCCTTGTGGATGAGATCGAAGCTCAGGGGCTCACCGACAATACTATGATCGTATTCACTTCTGACAATGGAGGACTCAACCGTCGTTACGATTACAACGCGGCTTCTGACGATATCGTTTCGGACTTGGCTCCATTGAAGGGAGAGAAAGGTTCGCTCCATGAAGGCGGAATTCGCGTGCCTTTGATCGTCAAGTTTCCTGGTAGGATTGCTCCGGGGTCTACTAGCGCGGAACCTACGATCAGCTATGATTTCTATCCTACTTTTGTTTCCGCAGCCGGTGGTTCACTACCGGAAGACCAAACCATTGACGGGCTCGACTTGTTGCCAATTCTGAGAGGCGAACGAGAGCGGCTCGATAGAGAAGCAATCCATTGGCATTATCCTCACTATCACCATGACCGCCCTGCGAGCGCGATTCGAGAGAGAGATTGGAAATTTATCGAATATTTGGATGGTACCGGAGATGTGGAGCTGTATCACATTTCTGATGACATCGGAGAGTCTCGGAATCTCGCTTTGGAGCGAAAGGGAAAGGTTACTTACTTCAAGAAGGCTCTGAAGGATTGGCGTACCGAGGTGATCGCTCGCCTTCCGATCGCCAACCCTAGCTATGATCCTGAGCGGGCTCACGAATGGTGGAGTCGGTTCGGCCAGAAGCCGATCGACAGCGAAGCTCGCAAGCGTTTTCCGCAGACGGAGAAGGATTTATGAAGGGTAGAGCGCAAGAGAGAAGGTTGCCTGAATCAAGTGAGGGGGCTCACGTCGCGTGTTCGTATCGATTCAGCAAATAGCTTGGAAGGACTGATGAAACCTCACTACGCGATCATTTTTTTGGCATGCTTGGCGACTGTCGTCTTGCGTGGTTCTCAGCCGAATATCGTCTTCTTCTTTGCGGATGATCAGACAACGAACTCCTTAGGCTGCTATGGAAATGAGGTCGTGCAGACTCCACACATCGACAAGTTGGCGGCGGAAGGCACTCTCTTTCGAAATGCGTTCGTCAGCCAATCGATTTGTTGGGTAAGCCGTACAACGATTCTGTCGGGATTGACCGGGCGAGGGTATCGTACGCCTGGGAACCCTGAGTTGGCGCGTCCTGATGCGGTGAATACGCTTTACTCTGATATTCTGCGGGAGAATGGCTATCGAACGGGATACTTCGGTAAATGGCATGCAAAGATGCCGGAAGGGTACGCTCGCGAGGATCATTTCGATGAGTTTGAAGCGATTGGTCGCAATCCATTCTACAAGAAGATGCCTGATGGCAGTCTGCGGCATGAGACGGAGCTGATCGTCGATAAAGGAATCGAGTTCATAAAGAGTCAGCCGAAGGGGAAGCCCTTCGCGTTGAACCTGTGGTTCAATGCCTGTCATGCGGAAGACTCGGATCGGATTCCGGGGATCGGTCACTTTCCTTGGCCGCGAGCCGTCGATGGGATGTATGAAGATGTGGAAATCGCGCCGCCGCGTTTAAATGATCCTGCGATTTTGGAGAGTCAGCCAGATTTTCTAAAGACGACGATCAATCGCGAGCGGTACTTTTGGCGATGGAATACGCCGGAGAAGTACCAGACGAACATAAGAGCCTATTATCGGATGGTTAGCGGGATCGATGGGGTGATCGGGCGTTTTGCGGAAGCGCTGGAAGAGGAGGGTTTGGCGGGCAATACGATTATCGTATATTCGGCGGATAACGGGTACTACATGGGGAATCGCGGATTTGCGGGGAAGTGGTCTCATTACGAAGAGTCCCTGAGGGTGCCTTTAATCATCTACGATCCGCGCGTATCCAAAAAACAAGGAGGCAAGGAAACGGAAGCCCTGGCGTTGAATCTAGATTTGCCCTCGACCTTTTTGGATTGGGCAGGAATCGAGGCGCCTGAGCGTTATCAGGGAAGGAGTCTAAAGCCTATCGTTGAAAAGGGAATTCCTAAAGACTGGCGCGCGGAGACCTTTCATGAACACTTTGCGGTGCGGCACCGCATTCCGGCCTTTGAGGGCATTCGCAATGAGCAATACAAGTACGTTCGCTATATCGACGATGATAATTACGAGTTTCTCCACGATTTGAAGAATGACCCAGATGAGCTCGTTAATTTGGCAGGGAATCCTGAATACGCTAGTTTGCTTCATTCAATGCGGGAAAGAACGACGGCAAGGGTTGAAGAATTGGGCGGGCCGTTGAGCGCTCCGAATCGGGATAGGTCTCTGTCTACGGTGGTTCATCCTGAGGCGTCAGCGAATGTGAGTCAGAGGCCTGGTGAGGATGGGTTTATCTCGCTGCTCAGCGGCAATCGTTTACGAGCGTGGTCTGGCGACTCGAAGTATTGGTCGCTTAAAAATGGGGTTTTGAAGGGGGTGACTGATGGGACTCTGGAGCTAAATCGTTTTCTGATTTGGAAAGGTTCGACGGTTAGGAACTTCGATTTGAGGGCGAAGATCAAAATCAGCGAGGGCGGCAACAGTGGACTGCAGTATCGGGCGACCTCGCTGCCGGATGTAGGTTTGGATATCGTGATGGGTTACCAATGCGATGTGGTTGCGAGTCGACCCCAGTACAATGGCATGCTCTATGAAGAGAGGGGGCGTCGCATCCTTTCACGGACTGGCGAAAAAGTGATTATCGATCCGAGTGGACAGCCTTGGATTGTGGATACATTTCCCGTTAAGGAGTTCGAAGCGGGCGAGTGGCATGAGTATCGCGTGCGGGTGAGAGGAAACCACCATGAACACTGGATCGATGGCCACAAGACTGCTGACTTGATCGATTTGGATGCAGAGGCAAGGAGCCTGGAAGGCGTATTGGCGATTCAGTTACACAAAGGCCCGCCGATGTCGATAGAAGTCGAGGACCTTAAGATCAAGCATTTGCCAGATCAGCTTCCATTACAGACAGCCAAGGAAAATCCGATTCCGGAAAACGCTTATGGCGTGAAGCCGCAAGGTCGGTTACCGAAAGACTGGAAAGCTCCGGTTTATGGAGATCGTTAGCCCGACGCGAATCAGGAGTCGCTCCCGTTTATCGCTCTCACTTTTCCTTCTGTCTGTAGGTGCTTTTGTGATACAATTAGCTGATGCGACTTCGGAAGAGGGTGCGAAGCCCTTGAATGTATTGATGATCAGCATCGATGACCTCAATGATTGGACTGGATTTTTGGGTGGGCATCCGCAGGCGTTAACGCCTCATATGGATGCCTTGGCGGAGAGCGGCCGCATCTTTGCGAATGCCCATTGCCCAGTACCGGTGTGTTCGTCTTCTCGGGTGAGCGTGATGTCGGGGGTGGCCGCGACGACGCATGGGAGCTATGAACTCGGTTCTTCGTACGAGGAGTTGCCTGCTTTAGAAGGTGTACCCACGATTCAAAGACATTTTAAGGAAAATGGATATATCAAATCTTCCCGATGGATGGAGCAAGGCTTGGGATTGGGGGCATATTCAGGAACGGATGCGGAAATGGCCGATTATCAGTTGGCCGAGGCTGCTGCGGGCGCGCTGCAGGAGGACTTCGATAAGCCTTTTTTATGTCGATTGGGTTCTTTCGTCCTCACGTGCCGGCGAAGTGGTTCAATCTTTATGATCCCGAAAGGCTAAGCCTTCCGAAGACTCCGATTTCGGATCTCAAAGACCTGCCGGGGAATTTTCTGGGTATCAGTGATTACGCGGTGGCGCCGACGCATAAATAAGTGCTTGCGGAGAGGAAGCAACGAGGGATGACACAAGCGTACTTGGCTTCTGTCAGTTTCGTGGATCATTGCGTGGGCGTTGTTCTGGATGCTCTTAAAACAAGCCCTCATGCGGATAATACTCTGATCCTGTTGTGGAGCGACCACGGCTTTCATTTAGGCGAAAAGCAGCATTGGGCGAAGCGCACCCTTTGGGAAGAATCGACGAAGGTTCCCCTTTTGATTGCGGGACCGGGGATCGACTCGGGAGACGCTTGCTCTGAAGCAGTGAGCTTGCTCTATATTTATCCTACGCTGGTGGAGCTCTGCAACCTATCCGAAAACCCGCATTTAGAGGGCCTTTCACTCGTTCCTCAACTCGAAGACTCAGTGAGTCCTCGAGAGCGCCCTGCGATCACGTCGTCTTATTTCGGGAACCACTCGATCTGCAGCCGTGATTGGCGCCTGATCGTCTATGAAGACGGCGCTATGGAGCTTTACGATCATCGGTCGGATCCAGATGAATTCGAGAATCTAGCAAGGGATCCCGAAC
>JBCCZW010000139.1:0-8511 GCA_039186805.1 Verrucomicrobiota bacterium | reverse complement strand
GTGTTGCGGAACGACTCCCGAGCATATTGCGGCAGTGGTCACTGAAGTAAGCCAGTATCCGACGCGCGAAATTCCTGTAGTGACGCCAGCCCTACGCTTAAGCGGTTTAGAGGCTTTGAATGTCATCGATGGCGAGACCGGGTTTATAAACGTGGGCGAGCGGGCGAATGTGACGGGGTCCCCTCGCTTCAAGAAGCTTATTAAGAAGGACGACTTTACGGCAGCTTTGGCGATTGCTCTTTCTCAAGTCGAAAAGGGCGCCCATGTGATCGATGTGAATTTCGATGAAGGCATGCTCGATGGCGAGGAGTGCATGACGCGTTTCCTCAACCTCATCGCTTCTGAGCCGGATATCGCTCGCGTGCCGATCATGATCGATAGTTCCAAGTGGTCTGTAATTGAAGCGGGACTACGTTGCGCGCAGGGTAAATGCATCGTTAATTCGATTAGCCTGAAGGGTGGCGAGGAGGAATTTAAGGCTCAGGCGAATTTGATTAAGCGCTATGGGGCGGCGGTGATTGTGATGGCATTCGACGAGAAGGGCCAAGCGGATACAAAGGAGGGTAAGGTTTCTATCGCGAAGCGCTCTTACGATATCTTGGTCGATGAAGTAGGACTTGATCCGCAGGACATCATTTTCGACCTCAACATTCTGACAGTGGCTACGGGGATGGAGGAACACAATAACTACGCGGTAAACTTCATCGAAGCGGTGCGCGAGGTGAAGAAGGTGTGCCCTGGGGCGCGATGCAGCGGGGGTCTTTCGAATATTTCATTCTCCTTTCGCGGGAACAATCCAGTGCGCGAGGCCATGCACGCGGCCTTCTTGCACCACGCCATTAAGGCTGGTTTGGATACGGCGATCGTTAATCCCGGACTTCTGATGAAGTATGAGGATATCGAAGCGACCATGAAGGAGTTGGTTGAGGATGTTCTGCTGAATCGGAAGGATGATGCGACGGAGAAGCTGATCGATTATGCCGAGCAGGTCAAAGCAGGCACGGCTGGACCTGGCGCCTTGACGGACGAGGATCGCATCAATCAAGCGATGGTGAAGGGCATGGATACGCTGCGTATTCTGTTCGAGCGGGCGACCGCGGAGAAGAATCCCGAGATATTGGAAAAATTTCTCGAAGGCGGCGCGGGCGCGGTGCCGGCGGACTCTTCCAAAAAAAAAACTAGCGACGGCAAAGGCAACTGGCGGGACGGAACCATCGAAGAGCGGCTGAGCCATGCTTTGGTGAAGGGCATCGATGCGCATGTAGATCCGGATACAGAGGAGGCGCGCGTCAAGTATGGGCGACCTCTGAATGTGATCGAAGGTCCGCTCATGGACGGCATGAAGATCGTGGGCGATCTCTTTGGCGCGGGTAAGATGTTTCTGCCGCAAGTGGTGAAGAGCGCTCGTGTAATGAAGAAGGCGGTGGCTTACCTGATGCCTTACATGGAGAAAGAAAAAGAAGCCAATGAGGGCAGTTCATCGGCGGGCAAGTTTCTGATCGCGACGGTGAAGGGCGATGTGCATGATATCGGCAAGAACATCGTGGGCGTAGTCTTGGCTTGCAACAATTACGAGGTAAAAGATCTTGGGGTGATGGTATCCTGTGAGCGGATACTGCAGGAGGCCAAAGATTGGGGTGCGGACATCGTTGGTCTATCAGGTTTGATTACGCCTTCGTTGGATGAGATGATCCACGTGGCCAAAGAGATGAAGAAGCAAGGCTTTACCCAACCTTTGCTTATCGGTGGAGCGACGACGAGTAAGGCGCATACGGCAATTAAGATCTCTCCGCACTACGATCAACCGGTGGTTCGTGTGGGCGATGCGTCATTAGTGGTCGGCGTTTGCAGCGATTTGCTGAGCAAGTCGCGAAAAGATGGATACATTGCTGCATTAAAAGAGGAACAAGCTCGGATAAAGCAACGCTTTGAAGAGGGGAAGAGCGAGGAAGAGCCTGACCCGGCTTTGGCCTTGGTTCGGGAGAAGGCGTATCAGATCGATTGGTCCAAAGAGGAAATAGCGAAGCCCTCTTATCTAGGAGTAAAAGTCTGGGAGAAGATTGATTTGTCGGAGGTTGCTGAATACATCGATTGGGGACCTTTCTTTTGGACTTGGGAGTTGAAGGGGTCGTATCCAAGGATTCTCGAACATAAGAAGTATGGCGAGCAAGCGAGAGAACTTTATGCGGAAGCTCAGGAGATCCTTAAAGATGTGATCGAGAACAAGCGATTCAATCTGAAGGCAGTGACGGCGTTTTGGCCAGCTCAGTCGGATGGAGATGATATCGCGCTGTATAAGGATGAAGAAGGTAAGGAAGAACTCGATCGCTTCTACTTCTTGCGTCAGCATAAGAAGAAGGTTCAGGACGAAACCTATTATTGCTTATCGGATTTCGTTGCTCCTAAAGCGTCAGGGAAAATCGACTACATCGGTGGTTTCGCGGTGACGGCGGGACGAGAAGTCGACGACTATGCCGAGACCTTCAAGGCGAAGCAGGACGATTATCGGGCTATAATGGTTCAGGCGATTGGCGACCGATTCGCGGAAGCGCTGGCGGAATTCATGCACAAGAAGGTTCGCGACGAGTGGGGCTATGGGATGGGCGAGAATTTGTCGAAGGAAGATCTTATTAAGGAAAAGTACCGCGGCATACGTCCGGCCGCGGGGTATCCGGCGTGTCCGGATCACCGCGAGAAGGGAACTCTATGGGAGCTGCTGCAAGTAAAGGAGAACATTGGGATGGAGTTAACGGAAAGCTTTGCGATGAATCCGGGTTCTTCCGTTTCCGGTCTGTACTTCGGCAGCCAGCACTCTCGCTATTTCAGCGTTGGCAAAGTGGGGAGGGAGCAAGTCGAAGATTACGCGAACCGTCGCGACGAGAGTCTGGAAGAAACGGAAAGATGGCTGGCTCCGGTTTTGGGCTATGATGCGTAGCGGGGCGTTGGATTCGGATTCCTGGAATTCATCGCTTCAGGCTGCTGTTTTTTGAGCGAAGTGGAGCGATTTGAGCAGCCCAAGAAGTGGCTTGTGAGGCTTTTTTGGTGAAATGCAGCCGTATGCACTGGTTTCATGCTCTTTGGCGCATCCGATGCTGGCTAGAGAGCCCTATTCCCTTCGGTTGAAGGGAATGAGGGAGTGACACTGCTGCTTCATGCAGGAGCAGAAACACTTGGAGCCGGTCGTTAGGGGTTATCGACCGGTTCCGCTTGTTTCTGGGTCCAGCACCAGTGTTAACGTGATTGACTAATAATGAATTCGCTGGAGTCGATCTTTCTTTTTGCGTCCAGGCCTTCTTTGCGAATAAACTCCAAACCGCTTTGAATCTGTTCGAATCGTTTTTCGGGCGGGATAATTTATTTGAGAATAGGACTGGCGATCGCTGTGGTCGACGAGCTTTCCGATGGACATTGAGTCTTTCTAATCGCCGCTCGTCCGCCTTGTTGTCGAATCGATGGAGTGCTGCTGGCGGAGAGTTGATTCCCAAACTCGTCCTAAGCTTTTGCGAGTTCTTTGCTTTTGGCGTTAGTGGAAAAACTTGAGGATCTAGACTTGCGACTGAGGTAGCGTTCCTGGATTGTGGTGGATGCGAAGAGCACGAGCCCGAAGCTCTGCATGCCGAAAAGCGTGCCGCTAATAGGACGCCCTGTCGAATATAGGAAGATCGAGAACGTCGCGAGACCCGTGCCGATGATGATCTCTCCTGCAAGAGGGAGCAGGAAGTCGAGCTGAGCGGACTTCTTCCAGAGGAGACTAGCATTGTGGGCAAGCTTTCCTTTAGGAGTGCGGACGAATTCCCCTCCGTTTTCAAACGCTCCCCTTGCAGACGCGAGGCCCGTAGTGAGGCACATTGCCATTGAAACTGAAAGCAAGAGCGGAGAAATCATAAGCATGCCGAAGGCTTTTACGAAGCTCTTGTGATGGAGGTATTGGCCCATGAAGAAGTAGGTGAGAGCTGACCCGCAGGTCAGGAAGCTCATCGTAAGCTGGGCGACTCCCAATGGGACATTCGGAGTAGTCGTTTGTATCAGGAAGGTAGGCGCATTGAGGATCGTCGCCAGGAAGAGCACTGGGTGAAAGAATCCGATCCCGAGTTGGTGAAGAGACTCAAGCTTAACGCGAAGAGGTTGATCAGACCGGAAGATGCCGAGCATGTGCTTGCGGAAGGTCTGAACGGTTCCTTTGGTCCAGCGAAATTGTTGGGCTTTAAATGCGGTTAGGCTCGGCGGGAGTTCAGATTGTACCGAGTATTCGGGTACGTAGAGAATTTTTTCTCTACGTAGTTGTATCCTGCAGCTGAGATCGAAATCTTCCGTTACGGTGTCGTGACTCCAACCGCCTGCGTCTTCGATCGAGCGTCGGCGGAAGATGCCGGCGGTACCGTTGAAGGTAATGAAAAGTTCATTGTCTGATCGAGCGGTTTGCTCGACGAAAAAGTGGGGTTCTAGTAGGACTGCCTGGACGATGGAAAGCCAGGAGCTCATGCGATTGTTAAACCCCCAGCGGGATTGGACGGCGGCTACGCGTTCGTCTGCGAAGCGAGGCATGAGTTGGTGGAGGAAGTCGACCTCTGGTCTGAAATCGGCATCGAAGATGCCGATGAATTCAGCATCCGTTAGGGTGAGACCGTGAGCAAGCGAACCGGCCTTGTAGCCTTTTCTCCGCTCTCTGCGGCGAACGTGAATGATATTTCTGGCTTGGCTTGGATGCCGTCCGATCCATCGTTCGATTCGCTCGGTGGTTTCGTCGTCGGAGTCGTCCAAAATTTGAATCTCCAGATAAGCGTCGGGCCATTTTATTCCGGAAACGCGATCAAGGAGTTCTTCGATCACGTCAGGCTCGTTATAGATAGGGCATTGTAGGCAGACCCGAGCATGAATCATGGTTGAGAAGTCAGAACGATAGGACTTCAAGGGTCCTCGTCGGCTGCGTCGCCAATATAGCCAGATCTGATAGGCTCGACGCCACCCGAAAAAGAAGAATGCGGCCGTGATAAATGCTTGAACAAAAATGATCGACGAGTCGATCCAAGGGGCAAAAATGTGATCCGATTCCACTGAGGAATCGGTAATATAACAGCAATTTTACTTAATTCAATGGACTATTCTGAATTTTCTACGTCTTTTCCCGTAAGCGTCTTTATGAACTTCTTCATGGCTGGCGTTAAGACGCGACCCTTTCGGTGCAGAATTGCGAGTGGTCTGGTAAAGCCTTCACCTATGATTGGTACTGCGCAGAGCGTGCCTTGCTTGGTCTCCTGAGATACGGTAGCTTGAGGAACCATCGCGATGCCGGCGTTTATTTCTACCGCTCTTTTGACGGTTTCGATGTTGTCGAACTCCATGACGGGTTCGACTTCCATTTTGTTTTCTCGGAAAATCTGATCAACTGCTTTGCGAGTCGGGATATCCGGGTCGAAACTGATGAATTTTTGAGAGATGAGGTCGTCGAGGTTGAGCGAGCCGCGTTTCGCGAATGGATGCTCGGGGTGACAGATGATGACCAAGCGGTCCTCCCTGAAAGGGATCATCTCCACCTGGCGTGTTTTCATCGGAAAGGCAACGAGGCCGAAATCAACTGAGTTGTGGAGGATGTCTTCGTAAACGAGATTAGACCTACGATACTCGACGCGAACGTTGACCGAAGGAAATTCGCTGAGAAACTCTTTGATGAAGGGCGGGAGTTCGTGGAGACCGATGCTGTAAATAGTGGAGATGCGGATGGTGCCGCTGATGACTTTCTTCATCTCCATCAGCTCGCTCATGAGCTTTTCGTAAGTGTGGAGGATTTCCTTGGCCGACTGGTAGACGCGTTCGCCTTCGCGAGTGAGTTGGAATTGCTTTTGACTTCGGTCGATGAGAAGCGTGTTGAAATGCTTCTCCATTGCGCGAGCCTGCTGGCTTACGGCGGATTGGGTCACCCCGTTGAGACGCGCCGCTTTCGAAAAGCTTTTTGTCTCTACAAGGTCCGAGAAAATCTTGAAGTTATCGACTTGCATGGCGGCTAATTTTAGAGGTGATTATTATTACTCTTCCTAATTTTAATCAATACTAAAAAGAAGAGATATTAATGTTTGTTGATTATCAGGATTTTCAGTCGAATTTGCAGGCGGTGAACGAGCGGATTGATTCTGCCTGCGCATCTGCGGGAAGGCCTAGGGAAAGCGTGAAGTTGCTTCCTGTAACGAAGAATCACCCCGCCGCCGCGGTTCGATTTGCTTACCAGGCGGGTTTATTCGAAGTGGGGGAGAATCGGGTTCAAGAGGCGTTGGGGAAACGTGAGGAAGTTGAGGAGCCGGTGATTTGGGATTTGATCGGACCGCTTCAGAGCAATAAGGCGAAGCGAGCGGTGGAGGGTTTCGACAGGATTCAAACGGTGGATCGGTTGAAGATCGCAAACTCTATAAACCGCTTCGCGGGCGAGATCGGAAAAACGATGAGAGTCTTGATGCAGGTGAATGCGGGGGCTGATCCGAATAAGGCCGGGGTTTCGATCGATGAGGCAGCTGTGTTGATGGAGTCTATCTTGGCCGCGGAAAACTTGAAAGTGGAAGGTTTGATGACGATTGCCCCGCTCGATGACGACCCGGAAGTGGCGAGACGGTGCTTCGCGAGTTTGAGGGAATGTCGGGATGATTTGCAGGATCGCTTTTCCGTCGAACTTCTGGAGCTTTCGATGGGGATGAGCGGAGATATGGACTTCGCGATCGAGGAGGGCAGTACGATGATAAGAGTGGGGACGGCTTTGTATGGCGCGCGAGACTACGCCTGAGATTGTTGTTCGGGCATGTTTTGATAAGACGGTCGATTCGCTGATTGCCCTCGGGAATTTCGCTCAACATATTCCTTTTTGAATTTCGAGCGTTGCCCCAAGTATGAGTCTATTGAAAATCCAATTCTGGAATGTAAGATTATTTCGCGTTTTTTTTTGTATTCAGATAAGCGCTACATATGCCTTGAGCGCATCTGGGTCGGCGAGCGAATTTAGTTTAGAAGGGGATGTTGAGATTCTAAAGAGCTTGCCGGCTTGGAAACAGCTTGTCGAGGGCGCGAGCCAGGACCCGAGGGGGTTGGAGAGGGTTTTGTCGGAAGCTTTGAGCAAAGCGGGTTTCGTATTCGCGCGAGTGGAAAGGGAAGGAAGCGTCATTCGAATCGAAGGGGGAGAAACAGGTGAGATCGTATTTGAAGGGAACGTTTGGAATACGGATCGCAACTTAAAAGATGCCTTGGGTTGGCGGGAAGGAGAGGTTTTTAATTATGAAAGTTTGAGACGAGGCTTGCACTCGATGAACTCCTTAGCCGGGACGAAAATCGATGTTGAGCTAATGCCCTCGCCACGAAGGACCAAGGGGCGCTTGATTGATGCTCGGGCGAAAGTGGAGGACAGGTTCTCTTATCTTTTGAATTGGACTGTATCGAATACGGGAATCGATACTACGAGCGATTGGCGCTCTTTGTTGGCTTTCTATACGCCAAATCTCAGCGGGCGAGGCGACGCCTTTAGTGTTAGCTGGTCGAGCGATTTGAAGAATAGGGATGAGGCGTCCGCATTATCTGCGTCTTACTCCTTACCTATTTGCAATCGATGGGCGACTTCGATTTATGGCGGCGTATCGGATTCCGATATTCCGGGGGCAATTCCCTCTCTAGACTTATTTGGAGACGGAAGCTATTATGGGACTCGCCTTTCGTACGCTCTTTTCGAGAGCCGTCGAAGAGCTATCGAGATATCACTTGGGTACCGCAATTTGAAAACGGAGAGTCGTCTCGAAATCGATGGGTCGATTTTGAACTCTGATAGTCTAAATCTGGGGCTTCCGAGTATTGCCCTTTCTTATGGAGATGCAGTCCCAGATCTTTATGGTGGCCGTAGTTTTCTGTCGAATACGTTTATGATAAGTAATCCTGATCGATTGGGGAGCTCGCCTGAAAACGCGTTTTTGAACGCGAGTGGCTGGATTAGCGATGGCAGGTACGCGATCAATCGGTTTAGATTCGCGAGGCATCAGCCGCTCGGGGACGATGAAAAGAAGCGATGGTCGCTCTATCTGAATTTAGATTGGCAACATTCAAGTGAAGCCCTTGCCTATGCTTTGAGGAAGTCGATTGGCGGCGCAAAGTCGGTTCGAGGATACCGAGAAAGCCAGTTTCTTGTTGACCGGGGCCTTAACGTGAATCTTGAAGCCAGAAGTCCCCTCTATGGAGGGGTTGGGGAGGGGAAGCTACAGTGGATTCTGTTCTGGGATTACGGGCGTGGGACCGTAGCGACGAGTCCCGATGATTGGTTGTCTGATGGGCTTTCCAGTCTTGGGGCAGGGCTTCGGGTATCCGCCACGAGGCATTTTCAGATGCGTCTTGACTATGGGCATGCCTTTGATGAGCAGATAGCCGGTAGCCGAATAGAGGATAGCGGCCGCTTTCATTTGTCTACAAATTTTCAATACTAGTTGGGAAATGCGATGAGGTATTTGATCGAGGCAAGGGGTATTCGTAATTCGGGGACGAAGGGCTGCT
>JBCCZW010000138.1:0-8533 GCA_039186805.1 Verrucomicrobiota bacterium | reverse complement strand
CCAGTTTCTCGGCATTGGTCAGGATCGTGTCCCGCGACCGCAGACGCACATCGCGCACCTTGAAGTCGAACGGCAGCACCTGACATCCGCGGTTCACGCGTTGGAATCTTCGACCTCATGGGTAAGAAAAAAGAGTCCGACCCCAAATTCACTTTCAGATTCGGAAATGAAGACCAACACAGGCTCGACCAACCGACCGATTTGTACGTGGGATACGGATGGTTGAAATACAAAGACGCTTCCGCGGCGACCTTCGGCAGCTACGTTTCCGCATCGGACTTCTTGTTCACAGCAACGCCCATACCAGAACCTGCCACGATAGCGATGCTTGGAGCTCTTATTATGGCCCTCGGCTTACACCATACGCGTAAGCGTAGGAAGCAGCTCGCATAATAACCTTTGGCTTTTGCCTCAGACTACTTTGAACTTCGGAAAGCGACGTCCTCCTGTAGACGTCGCTTTTTTAGTTTCCAATTGGTAAGAGCCTAAAACCTCCGCCGAGATATCCTACGGTCTTGTCAAATAGACGAGTGGGACCAAACCATCTCTTGAGTACCAGGCCAGGAGACCCAGAATCCACCGACTCTTTGAGTTCAACTCTCCACCCTTTCGCTCCCCTCTTAACTACCCTTGAAAGCTAAATGAAAGTCGCGGATTACTTAGGGGAGTGAGTTCGACTCATATTGAGGCTATCAGGAAGTTGGCGACAACCTATCAAGGTTACTTCCTTACCAAATCCTCAACGGTACTGAGACAATGTCGTAAGGCTGAAGAATAAAGGCCTCCTCGGCTTTTCCTTCCAAAACGTCATTGATATTGACTCTGAAATAAGTGTAGCGACCCCCTTGACGACGAATCACTCGTATATTTTTAGCATTCCCGTTGGCCTTATCAACACCCCCAGCTGAGATTACAGCCTCAAGAACCGACATCTGCCTGTCAGAGACAATGGGGCCTGGAGACATAACCGCACCTTCCACAAAAAAGGTGAACTTCGAATCCAGTACCGAAACCATGACCTCAGTTGTCACAAGTTGGTCTTTGTAGACAGTGACTAACTCTTCCTCCAATTGGCTGGGGGTCTTTCCTTCCGCAATTACCTCCCCCACCAAAGGGAGTGTAATGACTCCATCGCGCCTCACCTTTAGTTGAGAATCAAGATCCGGGGCGCCTGGAAAAATCACATGAATACTGTCGCTTGGCTGCAGAACGAAAATTTCTGGCTCATCAACATCTGACTCACCGATAATCGAATAGGCGGCTCCAAACCACCAGGCGATCAAAATGACCAAACGCAATAATTTCCTTTGTGGGTTCTTCATGGGAATTCCAAGGATTGAACGGCAAAACACGAGAAAACCTAATCGCTCGCAAGATAGAAAGCTATCTTTCACCGCGCAAAAAAGCTTTTCCCCAATTGCCCCCCGCTGAAACTAATCTCCCTTAGGCAGCAGCCACCTTACGACGTCGCCTCAGAAAACCCATTATGCCGATTGCTCCCGAAGTAATTAAAAGAACCAAGCCGGATTCGGGCGTCACATAGGTCACTTGGCTTTGCTTTAACTTGTTACCCTTCCAAATGTTCATCACTCGAACATTGCTGGTGGTCCAATCGTAGTTCTCTTTCGCTTCGCCAATCGTTCCGAACTCGGATTCAACCAAATTCAAATACTTGTTCCCGCCGACTCCGGTTGATGTTTTCTTTGATGACCCGAGCTTCTTCTCATCTTCCAAGACCCAAATGGCAAACTGCAGAGCGGTTGCATCCGCTTTGCGATCCGAGCCGCCATAACCCAGAAGCTCGCTCGACCAAATGGTGGCGTCGGACAATCCCCTATAGAATAGGTCATAGAGAAAATCAGTGCCTTTCGAAAGAGTATCATAGGTCGGAGATGCTGAACTCCCGGGATCGTCACTATTGAAATTATTTCCCCCTAAACGCGCCGCCACATCGATATCGTAGTTGTAGGTTTTCCCAAACGACAAAAATTCGTCTACCTCTAGGCAAAACGTCAGCAAGTCGGAGTTGTCTCCGTAGCCGAGCACGTCGACCCCAAACTCACCTCCTCCTCCCTGACCGCGTGTACCGGTGTTCACAAATTTCATCTGACCAGACTGTGGGATGGGCTCGGCGCTGAGTGATGCCCCTGCTGCTACAAGGGAGAGGCAAGATAAGATTACTTTTGAGAGTTTCATTTGTATCGATTTGGGAACTGCGAAAAAGTCTCCGATCACTTAAATTATTCTACATATCCGGGCTGGACCAAGTCATAAGTGCTTCAAAATCAGAGACTAGCCAATTCCCCAACAGCCTACTGAGACTATCCCCCAGCTTAAGTCCGCGCCTACAACTTAGGGGTACGGAAAATTGCTTAATAAATCTACAGTGTTTACTGCATGCTGAAGTCTTAAACCTACTCGAGAGGATAGCTGAGACATCAAACCTCCAATCATCGCCTTATTCGCCAGTACCTATTTTTCCGTCATCTCACACGATATCCGAAGCCGGCGGCTCATTCTACAAAAATTGCGCGGAGTCCTCCAAACAACTGACCTCCTGAAATCTGACGTGCTTCGATAATCCCCATGAAAACGCTGGCACCCACCACGCGCCTCAACTTCTAAGCAAACGGCGTTAAGACGTAATGAACTAACCAAGCTCTCGCGAATTTTCCCACCGAAAGACTCCTGTGTCCATTATATCAATACAGATGATTCAAAAAGACGGCCTTATATAGACCGTCTTAAGAACATAGTCGCAAATTTATAACTACGCGTAAATTTCGCCGTCTTCGAAGAAACGCTTCAACTCTGCGGCTGAAGTGTCTGCGCCATCCGAAGCGTGAACCACATTGCGCATCATATCGGTACCGAAATCGCCGCGAATCGTACCCGCAGGGGCCTTCGTCGAATCAGTAGGACCAAGAAGCTCACGCACGCGGGCGATCACATTATCGCCTTGCAAAGCCGCCATGATTACCGGCCGCGAACTCATAAAGGCTTCGATGTCCGGGAAAAATGGCTGATCAGCCACGTGAGCGTAATGCTCCTTGAGCAGGTCCGAGGACAAGAGCCCCATTTTAGCGGCAATGATCGAGAAACCTTCCTTCTCGAATCGCTGCAGCACTTCGCCTGCAATGCCCTTTTCCATGCAATCGGGCTTTAGAATGATGAATGTCTTTTCCATCTTGATGTTTTCCTTGGAGTTTCGAAGAGCTTAACAAACCTTCTCTCTTACCGTTCTAAAATCTGTTTTCCCATTTATGCAAACTTGCGAAAGAGCAAAGATGCATTCTGACCGCCGAAACCGAGGCTATTGCTCATCGCGATCGACACATCAGAATCGCGAGCCTCGTTAGGGATATAGTCCAAGTCGCAGTCCGGATCTGGCGTCGCGTAGTTGATGGTCGGAGCGAGTTGGCCTTCTTGCAGCATCTTCACGCAAGCCACCGATTCGATCCCCCCGGCAGCGCCTAAGAGATGGCCTGTCATCGACTTCGTCGAACTGATCTGCAACTTGCTCGCATGTTCGCCAAAAAGCGTCTTCATCGCGAGCGTCTCAAACTTGTCGTTGTAAGGCGTCGAAGTACCGTGCGCGTTGATGTAGTCGATCTCGTCGGCGTTTACCTTGCCCGATTTCAACGCCCGCTGCATCGCGCTAATAAGCCCCTTGCCTTCAGGATGCGGAGCCGTGATATGGTTCGCATCGCAAGACGCGCCGTAACCCGCTAGCTCGCCAAGTATAGTCGCTCCACGCTTCTTTGCATGTTCAAGCGTCTCCAAAACAAGGATACCAGCTCCTTCACCCATGATAAACCCATCCCGGTTCGCATCGAAGGGACGGCTCGCATTAGAAGCGTCGTCATTCATCGAACGGGACATCGCCTTCATCGAGCAGAAGCCCCCATAGCTAAGGGGCGTAATGGCGGCTTCGCTACCGCCTGCAATCATAACATCCGCTTCGCCGAGGCGGAGCGTCTTTAAAGATTCGCCAATAGCGTGAGCCCCTGTCGCGCAAGCGCTCACAATAGAAAAATTCGGTCCCATCGCCCCTATGTCGATCGCCACCAAGCCCGATGCCATATTTGAAATCAGCGCGGGAATCATAAAGGGAGACACGCGGCGCGGCCCCTTCTCGAGAAGATTCTGACAGTTCCTCTCCATCGTATCCATTCCGCCGATGCCTGAACCAATAAAGATGCCGACGCGATCAGCGTCTTCCTGCTCCATATCGAGTCCGGAATCCTTGACCGCCTGCTTAGCCGCAGCGAAAGCGAAATGGACGAAGCGGTCATTGCGATTCGCTTCCTTACGATCCATGTATTGCTCGACATCGAAGTCCTTGATCTCTCCTCCAATTTGACAGGCGAACTTCTCAGTATCGAACGCCTCAACGCGGCTGATGCCGTTCTTGCCATCCATCAAACCCCGATAGAAGGAATCCACATCCAGACCCAATGGCGTTATCGCCCCGAGTCCGGTCACCACCACGCGTTGGCTATCCGCAAGCTCAGTCATATGTCTCTCTCTTTAGATACAAATAAGTCACTTGGCCACAGGCCAAGCGACGAAAGGGTTCGAAAATCGAAATGCAAGAAGGGCCGCGAACTAAGCGCCAGCCTTCTCGTTGATGTAGCTGATAACGTCACCGACGGTTTGCAGCTTTTCAGCGTCAGACTCTGGAATCTCACCGTTGATCTCGTCCTTGAACTCTTCTTCGAAGGCCATGATCAACTCGACTGTGTCGAGAGAATCCGCACCAAGATCATCGAGGAAAGATGCTTCTGGAGTGATTTGCTCTTCATTCACATTGAGCTGGTTTACGATGATCTCTGATACTCTTTGTTCGATGGTTTTTTCGTCGGCCATTTTTATCTAAATAAATTGGTAATTTCTGATTCAGGAGGGATCACATCGCCATGCCGCCGTCAACGGTAAAAACTTGACCCGTAATATAATTGGCTTCCTCGGAAGCGAGATAGGCAACCATGTTGGCGATATCCTCGGATTGGCCCATTCGCTTAAGCGGAATTAAAGGAATTACCTTGTCGAGCGCCGCATCTGCAACCTTTGCAGTCATATCTGTCTCAATGAAGCCTGGCGCGACGCAATTGGAAGTCACATTGCGAGAGGCCAATTCCTTCGCTAAGCTCTTCGTAAATCCGATCATACCGGCCTTCGCAGCAGCGTAATTGGTTTGCCCCGCATTACCCATTATACCTGAAACGGAAGTGATATTGATGACGCGACCCCAGCGCTTTCGAGTCATCGGGCGAGCCAAGCCTTTCACCCAATAAAAACAACTATTTAGATTCGTATCGATAACGGACGACCAGTCGTCTTCAGACAGGCGAAACAGAAGATTGTCTCGAGTAATGCCCGCATTGTTGACCAGAATATCGATGTTCTCAAATTCTTCCAACAGCGCTTCGCTGGCCGCCGCCACCGCTGCAGAATCGGAAACATCAACCGCCTTCGCAATCGCCTTGCCGCCTGCTTTATTGATGGCTTCCGCTGCGCTTCCACAGGAAGACTCGGATTGAGAGACGCAAATAACCGTCACGCCGTGCTTGCCCAAAGTTTCTGCAATCGCGCGGCCAATACCGCGGCCAGCGCCCGTTACCAAAGCGACCTTGTTGTCGAATGTGAGGCTCATAATTCGTTCTGGATAGTGTATTCAAATGCGGTAAAGCCCATCTCAACCACATAAAGGCCCACTGGTCTACAGACTCCCCTTCCCTTGGCAACTCAATCTTCTATCGTCTATCTTCATCCTCATCTTCTATCCACAAGGCTAAGTAGCATCGAATGTAAGTTCGATGATCCTAAAGCTGATTCCATCGCGCCCGCGTCGTCGGGTGTATTCCTAATTCCCGCAAAAGAAATATTTGCATGCCGACTCCTCTGGCGCACGATGACGCGATTCGATCATGGTAAACCAAGCCCAAAACCTTCGCATTCAAAAGTTTCTCGCCGACCAGGGGATCTGCTCCCGTCGCGTGGCTGAGGAATTTATTCGCGAAGGGTCCGTTACCATAAACGGAGAGCTCGCGGAAATCGGCCAAAAAATCGACCCCTCTGCCGACATCGTCGCCTTCGAAGGACAGCGCGTCCGTCCCAAAACGCCGCCCAAAGTCACGATCGCGGTCAATAAACCCAAAGGCTTCGTTTGCTCAAATGACGACCCCAATAACCCTCGAACCGTCTTTGACCTTCTTCCCAAAGAATACGCCAAGACCAGGCTCTTCTGCGCCGGGCGACTCGATAAGGACAGCGAAGGGCTGCTCATTCTTACTAACGACGGGGATTTGGCCAACCAGCTAATGCACCCCTCAAACCACATCGTCAAACGCTACAAAGTCTCCCTCAAACAAGCCTTTCCGAAGTCCAAATTATCCAAGCTCCTCAAAGGAGTGATCTACGAGGAAGAACGCCTCAAAGTGGAACAAGCCGCCTTCCTCGGCAATCCAAGCAAAGACGCATCCACAGAAATCGACGTCGCCATGCACCACGGCAAGAAACGCGAGATCCGTCGCCTTTTCATGGCGCTGGGCTACGACGTCAAAACCCTCAAAAGGTATCAGATTGGTCAATACAGCATAAAAGGTATGCCTAGAGGCGCCGGTATCGAACTCGACCAACGCGATATAAAGAAACTCTTCAAGGCTGACATAGAATCATGAGCGCAATCGCCAAAAAATCACTCGCCCTACTCGCCTCTCTCGTATTCGCCACGTTGGGACAACTCAGCGCTCAAGAATCCGCAGGCATCCCAGTCCATCTCAAGCCTGACGCCGAGTCCCCGCAAATAGGTACACTCGAAACCATCGCCCTCGCCGTCAGCGCCGATTGGCCCGACGGACAAACGCCCGTGAGCGGATGGACAACCGTTTATTTTCGCGGCGTTTTCGAAGTTTACTTCAACAACGATTTCTTCGCCAAAGACCTCAGCCCCAAACCCGGTCACCCCTACCTTCTTGATGACAAAGCAGACGCCCAGCAGCTCGCAATTTCCACCCAGAACGACAAAACCGATCTTCTCGACGTAGGCGCCAACTTCAGCAAGATCGAACTAGAGACGATCGTCCTCGCTTACATTAGCGATACCGCCTCCCCAACTGCCTCGGTGCCTCTCAATGCGGTCCCCAACCCCGACCAAGAGCAACACTTCAAAGGAATCCTCGTTGCGGTTGGAAATGCCGAAAAAGAACGCTCAGGCTACGGTTTCAAGATAGTGGATACCGCCAATAAGTTTCTCACATACGTAGACGGGGAAAATCTGCCTGAGTCCCTCGCCCTGAAAGACTTCGTCAACCTCCCCATCGAAGCCAGCGGGAAGGTCAAAGAGACCTCGAATAATACCCCCCGCGCCTTGCTCGCTTCAGGCATAAAAAAGACGAATTAAAAGGTTCCCGTCTCTAGTAAAACGGTTTTTATCAAAGCCGTTATGAATCTCATCGACGGCAAGCAAATCGCCAAAGACATCATCGAAGAGTTGACCGAAAAGGTCTCCAAAATCGAAGGCAAGCCGCCCTGTATCGCTTTCATCCGAGTCGGCGACGACCCCGCCTCCGTCTCCTATGTTCGAAGCAAGAATCGCACAGCGGAAAAGATCGGAATCGAGCCTCGACTCTATGAATTGCCCGAAACGATCACCCAAGCCGAACTCCTCGCCAAAGTCGATGAACTCAATGCTGCCGAAGACGTACACGGAATTCTGATACAATCTCCCCTTCCTGGAGAACTCGACGAGCAAGAAGCGTTTAATCGAATCGATCCCTACAAGGACGTCGATGGTTTCCACGTCCAAAACGCAGGACGTATCGTACAAGAAGATCCCGACGGCTTTGCCTCCTGCACTCCAGCTGGCATCATTGAAATCTGCCAACGCGAAGGGATTTCGCTGGAAGGCAAACACGTTGTCGTTTTGGGACGCAGTCTTATCGTCGGTAAGACCTTTTCCCTTCTCGCCATTCAAAAGGGTCCTCAGGCCAATGCCACCGTTACGATTTGCCATTCTCGCACGAAGAATCTCGCGGAGCTCACTTCACAAGCCGACGTTCTGGTCGCCGCAATTGGCCGACCTGAAATGGTCACCGCCGATATGGTCAAGGAAGGCGCAGTCGTCATAGACGTCGGCATCAATCGCGTCGAAGACGCCTCCAAGAAAAAGGGCTACAAATTAGTCGGAGACGTCAAATTCGACGAAGTCGCCCCAAAAACTTCTCGAATCACTCCCGTTCCAGGCGGAGTCGGCCCTATGACAGTAGCGATGCTAATGAAAAATACAGTAAAGGGTTTCGAACTGCAGACTCAGGGTTAAATTAGCAACCTGGCATCCTCCTCTTAATTCCATCCTCGAAATGACCGACCTTTCATCAGCTAATCTAGCCCGCACAGTACTAGTGGTCGATGACGAGCCCATCAACATTCAGCTCCTCCAACGCAAACTCGAATGGGACGGCATGCGAGTGCTCACTGCAAGCAGCGGGCAAGAATGCCTCGACATCTCAAAATCGGATCGTCCTGACCT
>JBCCZW010000137.1:0-8544 GCA_039186805.1 Verrucomicrobiota bacterium | reverse complement strand
GGAATGTTGAGGTCCGCGATGCGCTTCATGACGCAAGCATGACTGTGGGGAGTCCCTTCGTAGGTTTCGCGAAGATCGGCATGGGCGTCGAATTGGACAACGCCGAATTCGATACCCTGCTCGATGAACGCTTTTATAGGACCGGTGGTCATAGCGTGTTCGCCTCCTAGGAGGATTGGGATCGCTTTGTTTTGGATGGCAGACGTGGTGGCTTTTTGTATGCGAGAGAGGACTGTTGGAGCATCGCCCTCGCAGTCGATCGATGGGGCGGTGTAAATGCCTGCGGCTCCTGGAAACTCTCCTTCGAGATAGGCTTCTAACTGAACGGAGGCGTGGAGGATGGCATTCGGGCCTTGGGCGGTCCCTTTCCCGTAGGACACGCTTGCTTCCCAGGGAACGGGGATGATGTGGAATCTGGCTTCCTCGGGCGAAGAGGGTTCAAATTCGTCGGCGTGAAAACTCGGTGGCTTGTCGTAGGACATGGGAAGGGGCGAATAGTGAATATGGAATGGAGAAGAGGGGTTGGGGACTGCTGAGTAGCGGGCCGCTCCTCCCCTGGTCTAAGAGAGTTTGTTTTTGTAGTCTTGGTAGGTGAATTCTCGGATGAGCTTGAATTCGTTTTTGGAGGGGGACCAAGTGGCGATGGAGGGATGCTTGATCCCGTTGAAGGTGGTCGTCTTTACCATAGTGTAGTGAGCCATGTCCATAAAGTGGATACGGTCGCCTGGGTTGAGTTGCTGGTCGAAGGAGTAATCGCCGATCACATCGCCCGCTAGGCATGAGAGGCCGCCGAGACGGTAGGTGTGGGCTTTGTCGCCTGGAGTGGAGGCTTCGTGGATCTCTGGGCGGTAGGGCATTTCCAGAACGTCTGGCATGTGGCAGGTAGCGGAGATGTCTAGGATGGCAATGTCGATTTCGTTGTGGGTGATATCGACGACTTCCGCAATAAGGACACCTGTGTTGATGCCGATGGCCTCTCCAGGTTCTAGGTAGACCTCGAGGTTGGGTTAACGGGTTTTGAAATGTTTGATCGTAGAAATCAGAAGATCAAGATCGTAGGTGGGACTGGTGATATGGTGGCCGCCGCCGAAGTTTACCCATTTCATTTGTGAGAGTAGTTGACCGAATTTTTCTTTGAAGCGATGGAGGGTTTTGAAGAGCGTATCCGAATTCTGCTCACACATGGTGTGGAAATGGAGCCCCTCGATACCAGTGAGATCTTTGTTTTCTAGTTCAGACTTTAGGATGCCGAGGCGAGAGCCTTTGGCACAGGGGTTATAGATCTCGACCTCAACTTCTGAATACTCGGGGTTAATGCGAAGACCACAGGAGATCCTTCGTTTAGAGCTCTTGACGGCGTTACGATGACGTTCCCATTGGGCGAATGAATTGAAAGTGATGTGGTGGGCGATTGGGAGGATCTCAGCAAGATCGGCTTCAGTGAATGCGGGGGCGAAAACGTGGACTTCTTTGCCGAACTCTTCAGCCCCGAGTTGAGCTTCCCAGGGTCCGCTGGCGCAGATGCCAACGAGGACTTTACGCATTTGCGGGAATACTGAGTGCATAGCGAAGCCTTTAAGCGCAGCGAGTATTTTACAGCCGCTTTGCTCTTGGACTCGCTTCAGGATGTCTAGGTTCTGCTGCAAGCGATCGGTATCGACGACATAGCAAGGCGAGGGACAGGACGAGGGGACTTGAGGGTCGTAATGGATTAGGTGGTCCATGATTAGGCTATCGAATTATGCGTTCGTCATCGTTCTCGTCACCGTCATCGAGGAGGAGGAAGAGGAAGGTGGTTATTTCAGGACCTCGGGTTTCTCATCCAACCACTTTTCGGTCCAGGGAAGGCCGTGGAGGTTCAATTGCTCCATGAAGGGGTCAGGGTCGAATTGCTCGACGTTGAACACGCCGGGTTTATGCCATTTTTTGGTCAGCATCATCATGGCCCCGATCATTGCAGGAACACCGGTGGTGTAAGAAACTGCTTGGGAATTCACTTCTTTGAAGCATTGCTCGTGATCGCAAATATTGTAGATGTAGTAGTGTTTGCGCTCTCCGTTTTTGTGGCCGTCGGCGATGATGCCAATGCAAGTGCGGCCTTGGGTGCTTTTTCCTAAGTCTCCGGGGTCGGGGAGAACTGCTTTCAAGAACTGAAGGGGGATGATCTCATTTCCTTCGTAGATAACAGGGTCTATACGGGTCATGCCTACGTTTTCGAGAACGCGTAGGTGGGTGAGGTATTGCTGGCCGAATGTCATCCAAAAGCGGATACGCTTCATTCCTGGGATGTGCTTGGAGAGGGATTCCATTTCTTCATGGTACATGAGGTACATGTCCTTGGGGCCGATGCCTTCGGGGAAATCGAAGCTTCTGTGGACGGAGAGAGGGGGAGTTTCCTTCCATTCGCCTTCTTCGTAGTAGCGGCCGTTGGCAGTGACTTCTCGGATGTTAATTTCGGGGTTGAAATTGGTGGCGAAGTGTTGGCCGTGGTCGCCGGCGTTGCAGTCGAGGATGTCGAGGTAATCGATTTGGTCGAAGTGGTGCTTGTTGGCGTAGGCGGTGAAGATATTCGTCACTCCGGGGTCGAAGCCAGAACCGAGGAGGGCCATGATGCCGGCTTCTTTGAATCGGTCGTGGTAGGCCCATTGCCAGTGGTATTCGAATTTGGCGACGTCCTTAGGCTCGTAGTTGGCTGTATCCAAATAATCGACACCGGTTTCGAGGCACGCATCCATGATAGCCAGGTCTTGATAGGGGAGTGCGACGTTGAGGACGAGGTTGGGTTGGAAGTCCCTGATGAGGGCGACGGTTTCGGCGGTGTGGTCAGCGTCGAGGGCAGCGGTGGATATGTCGCGGTCGATCTCTGCGGCAATGGCGTCGCACTTGGATTTGGTGCGGCTGGCGAGGCAGATCTCGGAAAACACCTCTGGGACCATTGCGCATTTGCGCGCGACTACGCGGCCGACGCCGCCTGCTCCGATGATTAGGACTTTGCTCATAGTGTGTTGATGAAAAGTTCTGAATGGGTGGCTATGCAACGGCGGTTTTGGGTGAAGACTCTGGGCTGATCAAGCGCTTATTGGTCGGCGCTTGGGGTGTTAAGGGACGTAGGGCGCTTAGCCAGAGGATGGGTGTAATTCTTCAGGATCCGAAGAACGCATAGAGTAAGAAAGGGCGGGATGAGAAAGTGGACTCTATTTACCTTAGGCGTCTGGATTTGGTAGAATCGGTCGCTCAGTCTTGGTCTTGATGAATCCGTAGAGGTGTGGGTTTTGCAGGGTAATGGCTGAAGTGGGTAAACAACGAAACGGAAGGGAAAGGGATTAGCATGAAGGTTTCATCAATTAGCAGAGGGATTCAGGGCGGATTCTTATCGTCGGCCAAGGCGATTAGAAGTGGTAATGACAGCGCTCCTGCGAGAGCTCCTCAACCGATTGCGAGCGGCAATAGCGCAGAACACGATTCGCGGGGAGATAGCTCTGCGAGAGAGGAGCGGATTAATCAGGCAATGACGCAAGTCGGAGGATTTCTGAACGCGAAGGCTTAATCGCTTTAGCTCTTCTTCAAATGCGAAAGGCCGCCGATTATTTCGGCGGCCTTTTCGGGTTTGGAAAATCTTAGGTGGCTTAAATTTGTCCAGGCGGACCAAGCTAGGGCCTGTTGGCGACGACTCGGAATATGGTTTCGCTGCCGATTTCAGAGTGTGTGACGTTGATGGTTCTCTTGCTGCCGTCGGAAGCGATTGAGCGACTATCGTTTACCCAGTCATCTGTGTAGTTAGAGCCCCTTTGAAGGGTGTAGGTAACGCCGTTTTCGACCGTCCAGGAAATGGTGCCGCCTTCTCCATTTGAATTAAAGGCGAATGAAAGTAGGGGCGGTGCGTAAGCTCCTTTGACGGTGATGCGAAGGGTGGCAGTGTCAGTGCCGCCGTTACCGTCGGAAATCTGATAGGTGACCTGCTCGAGGATTGGATCGTCGTCTACGAGCATTTCGAAGATCTGGGTTTTGACAGTATCGAGCGTATAGGTGAAGGTTCCGTTTGCAGCTATATTGATGGTGCCGTGGGCGAGCGCAACGTTGGACGCTAGGTTCAACGCGCTCGCGTTTACGTGTGTAACGGTGAGCGGATCGTTGTTTGGATCGTCGTCATTGTCTAGGACATTGCCCAGTAGTGTTGCGATGTTCGATAGAATGGTCCCGGAGTCGTCGCCGGCTCCCGGCTCGAGGTTTGTGGAACTGGCTGTGACTTCTTTGATAGGTCCCCATTCCATCGGATAGTCTTGAAAGAGCATGCCCTGAGCCTGAAGGCAGTATGCTTTATCCTGAGTTGGCGTAAATTCAAAAGACGAGGAAACTTGATGAGGTCTAATGGTTTCGTTCGCTATGACTTCGATCTGGTTAAAGCTAATGTCGTCAATTAGCCAACCGAACTGCGGAGCTGTTCCTGGGAAATAGGCTCCTCCGTTGAAGGAATAAACAAATCTTACTTGAAAGGTTCGCTGATTAACGTCGTCTAGAGGTACGGTCTTAACGCTGTATATTGACTCTTGCGCGTTGCTTTGAGAAAAAGCGTCTACCCAGGAGACTCCTTCATCGAACGAGATCTGGACTTTTGCGAATTGATTTTCTGTAGCTGCCTGGAGTTGGCTCGAGAATACGATTTCGGAATTTTCCGATCCTATGAAAGTTTGCGCGAAAGTGATGGTCTGGTTCATGCCTCCCGGTGGAAGAATTTGGACCTCTGGATGTGTGAGGTGGAAAGCAGACGGAGTTGAGACTACGTCGGCTCCCGTATAAACCCCAGAATATCCGTCCGAGTGAACGATATCAACTTGATCCAAGCTGCCGTCCGCATCTTCTTCAGGGGACGCGTCCTTTTCAAAGACTCGCCAACGGAATCCTGAATTGAACTCGGGATCATTGATATTGTATTGATTGGCGATGTTCGTTGTTGGCGTTGAAGGGCCAGTGAGGAGGGTCTGGATTTCGTTTTGGCCAGGTGCGTCGGGATCAATTACAGTGACTTGATATGTGTAGGAAGTTTGAGGTGCCCCGATTATGCCGCTTACAGTCACCTCGTACACAGTATCCTGATCGGGGAGTGGGTGGGACTGTGTTTGGGTAGCGTCGAGGCCATCATAAACCCAAACGAGTGTGTTATCTCCAATATTTAGTTCGTAGGGCTCAAGAGATACTGCAATAGGACTTCCATCTCGGGTCATCGTGACGGTTGCGCTGGAGAAATTCGCGCCGTCAATTGAAAATGACCATCTTGGGTAGACCAAAGTGTGCGGTATGTATCCCTCTTGTGGGTACGCAACATAAGGGAAGGATGTCTGGGGATTTGGACCAAAGTTCTCAGGGTTTGATAAAACATGTATGGCGTTGGCTCTTCTAAGCTCAGTAGGAGTGTAGCCAAATCGAGAGTTCACTCCCTGGTAGATTGACTGAGGCGCAGATCCACCTGGTACATCTCCGGTTCCCATAATGACGGATGGAGGATGGATGAGCCAGCGTCGATGACCGACTGCAGCGTTGCCTGTACCTTTGTCCTGCATATAGCCATCGATGGAGTCTGGACCGTATGTGCCAATGGCTAAATTTGAATCTTGGGCGGCTTGGTCACCAACTGCGTTTGGCATGTAGTTTGGAAAGCCATTGAAATCTGGAAAATGGGATAGCTGATCATTGCCGCTCATTACGAGTGCCCCTTGTTGCGCTTGTGCATTAAGGTCCTCATCGAATGTTACGTTCGCAGGGATTCCAACCATGGCACGAAAGAAATTGATGCGGAGCAGCGTCGCGGCTTTGAAGGCGTCCGATGTATCTCCTGCCGCTGCTGTGAGGTCTCCAACTTCCGCGTAGTCGCCCGTCCATTCGATGTCTACGCCTTCGGATGCAAAGTAGATAGCTTTGTAAAAGGCTCTGACTTCTGCGCGGTCTTCGGTGTCTACGGAGAAGGAGCCGACGTCGATATCGGCATTGAGGACCGATGCGCTGGGTTTGACTTCGTAAGACTCCCTAGAAAGTGAGCCTCTTTTTCCTTCTGGGAGTCGGGGTTGAGCCTCTAGAGTGAAGCTTAGGGTGTAGAAAAGAGCGGATGCGGCAAGTGCGAGCTTGATTGGCATTCTCATGTTTTTTGGAGCGACAGTTGGGTTCGGACGATTTTCGATGAAAGACGACTTTTGAGGCACATCCATTAGCCGTTAATTTACTTATTCGGATTCGGAATGTAAGGCCTTTTATGGAATGGTTTCCCGTGTTTTACTTATTTGTTACACGGATTTAGCGACTCACTCCAGCCGAAGGTTTTTAGTTTGTGAAACTTGCTGAGCTGAGTCCACTAGGAACGAGAATCGCTTTTTGAGGCTAGCCTACTTCGTCGGCCATTACTTGATTGATGGCGTTGGTGAGTTTCCTTTTATCGAGCGGTTTCGTGAGGTAAAGGCAGATTCCGGCGTCGAGAGCGAGTTTCTTGTCCTTATCGGAAGTCTTCGCTGTTACGGCGATAATTGGCGGAGCTGATTCTCCGAGATCTTGAATTATTTTTCGGGTTGCGTCCAGTCCGTCCATCTCTGGCATTTGAATGTCCATGAGTATAAACAGATACTCCTTGCAGGTGGCCATTTCGCAAGCGATGGCTCCGTTGTCAGCTGTATCGACCAAGTAGCCGAGATTCTTCAGCATCATTTGGGCTACCTTCTGATTGATTAGATTGTCTTCTGCGATGAGGACTTTCGCGGAGTCTGTCATTGGCTTAGAATAGGTAACGGCTGGTTCGTCGACAACAGTCAAAAGGCTGGACTCAGTCTCGTCCAGTTTTTCCGTTCTTTTGGCTCTTTGGTAGCTGTTTTTCGATGCGCAGACTGTGTTTATTGTAAATGAGAAGGTGGATCCTCTGCCCTCGAGGCTTTTCACGCTAATGTCGCCTTCCATCATTTGAACGAGTTGCTTGCTGATTGCTAGCCCGAGACCCGTTCCTCCATATTTTCGGGTGTTGGAGGAGTCGATTTGGCTAAAGGACTTGAAGAGTAGGTCCATCTTCTCTTCTGGAATTCCGATTCCCGAATCCTGAATATCGAATCTTAAACGCAGGTCTTGATCGATGTGACTTTCCTTGGAGAGGGAAATTTTGACGAAGCCTTTGTGCGTAAATTTGAGGGCATTGCCAACCAGATTCATCAGTACTTGCTTGAGTCGTATCGTATCTCCCAATACGAATTTCGGGACGGTCGGATCTATGTCGTACTTGATTTCGATATTCTTTTTCCTGCCGCTCGTTTCGAAAATTGAAACTACGTCGAGCACGCATTCGCTTAAATTGATCGGCATGTGCTCGATTTGGATCTTGCCAGATTCTATTTTCGAGTAGTCTAAGATATCCGAGATAATCGCTACCAAGGATCTGCCGCTCGAACGCATGGTCTCGAGCATGTCGATTTGCGAATCCTCGAGATTCGTATCGAGTAGATTGTCAGCCATACCCAAGATACCGTTCATTGGAGTTCTTATCTCATGGCTGACCATCGCAAGAAACTCGCTTTTGGCTTTGCTGGCGGCTTTGGCTTTTTGAGTGAGCTCGCGTTCATGCTCGATACTTTTGTTGAGAGCTTCGTTCTTTTCTTGAAGCTCTTTGGTTTGATCGTCTACCCGTCGGGCGAGTTCTGCTTCGCGGATTTCGTGCTTATGGGTTCTCCACTTAGCGAAGCCGAAGAGACCTGAAAAGAAAGCGGCAATGTATAGCAGATAAGCAAAGGTAGTGCGATAGAGGGGTGGACGGATTTCAAAGAAAATGCTGGCTCGCTTGGAGCGTTCGCCGCTGTCGGTCTCCGCTCTTACGTGGAAGATGTAGTTGCCTTCAGGCAGATTCGTGAAATTGGCTGAACTGGCTCGGCTCTTCGGGCTCCAGCTCTCTTCGAATCCTTCAAGCCAATAGCTGTGGTATATGTCTTTGGGCGATAGGTAGTAGGGAGTGGAATAGTCGATGGATAGGTTATTCCCCGAATACTCGATTGTAGGGGAGGTTCCCAGCGAGGATATCTTGTCGTGGTAGTAGAGTTTTTGCTGTGAAGTCGATTCGAGTTTCTGTATCCGCGGCTTCGGTACGGGAAACCGGATTTCCGCCTGTTCTGTATCCAATCTCGCAAGACGTTTCTGCGAAGTCATCCAGACGATGTCTTCTTCGAATATGAAATCATTAATTATGAAGTTGCTGAGCGTCTGGAGAGAAACTCGATCTTCGGTATAGCTACCGTCCTCTTGGATTCGCAGAACGAGGGAACCTTCGCTCGCAGCTACCCACAAGTTTCCTTTCGAGTCTTCTTCTGGGCGCGTGATTCCTCCGATGTCTTGCGGCATCAGATCAGTGACCGATTGGTTGCGGTAGAATGTCTCGCTAGTAGGGTCAAATGACAGGATTCCGGTGGTGGTGGAGAACATGGGCTCGCCGTGGTAGACCCACATGTTTACCCATTCATTGGCGAGTCCGTTGGATTGGTCGAATTTTCGGTAAGATTTCAAACCCGTTTCGTCGAATTGAAGGCG
>JBCCZW010000136.1:0-8667 GCA_039186805.1 Verrucomicrobiota bacterium | reverse complement strand
AGTCAGCGCCGTCTCCAAATTCTAATGACGGTTCGAACGTGACGGCCTCGCAGGTGGGTCTAGGCGTTCAGGTCGACACGATCCAAGGCCTTTTCCACCAAGGCGGTTTGACTTCGACCAACCAAAAGACGGACTTGGCGATCTCGGGCGACGGTTTCTTTTTGGTCAAGGATACGCTCAACAACCGTCGAGAGTTCGCAACTCGTGGCGGCGACTTCCGCATCGACGATAGAGGCTTTATGGTTACCACCGAAGGTTATCGCGTGCAAGGCATGGTGGGCGGCTCGATCGGCTATGAAGTGGCGGTTGATTCCGATGGTCAGTGGACATTTACCAAGAATGAGGACCCAGCTTCAGGAACAATCGATCCGTTTAAGACGGGCGATATCCAGCTCGATTACAACAAGTTCAACGCTTCGGAGGAAACCTCTCCTTTCGATCCTGATTCAGGCTTCGACCGAAATTCGATTGTTTATACGAACACTCTTTACGATGCGACTGATTGGGCCGGCAGTCATGATATCGGATCTGACCCGGTGCTTGACGCCAATGGAAATACTTCCGGTTGGCAGGCTTTCGCTTTGGAGGCCGTCCAAGCGGTAGAAGCTCAGAGAGGTCTTAATCCGAACGGCAATAATCTCGTCACCGAAGAAGATATTTTGACGGCTGTCAGTAATGACTTCTTTGCCAGTCTTTTCCCCAACGCGTCGCCTTCTTTGGGTACAAACCACGGTTTGGCCGGGAATGAGGTAACGGGTCTTCTTACCACCTTGGGATTGGATCCAACTGATGCTAACGATGCTGCCACGATCTCGGCTATTCAGAACCTTGTGCCGCAAACCCAGGCGGCAGCTCAGCAGAAGATTACTGATGTTCGGGTAGACGAAACGCCTGACTTGACGAACTTCTCAATCGATACCGAAGGCGTGATCCGTTACTTCCTCTCGGACGGTTCGGACTTCGAACGCGGTCGCGTGATGCTGGTAGATTTCAATGATACCTCGGCTCTTATTCGTGAAGGTCGCAACCTTTACAGCGGATTCGGAGCGGCAGGATTGAAGGGTACGCTCAGCGCGGACAATCCCGACCAGCTGCAGATCGCGGGTCGCGAAGGTTTGGGTCGTATCCAGCAAGGCACTCTCGAGCTTTCGAATGTCGATTTGACCAATGAGTTCGCGCAAATGATCACTACTCAACGCGGCTTCCAAGCGGGCTCGAGAATCATCACTGTATCCGATGATATACTACAGGAAGTCGTCAATCTCAAGCGATAGGCGCTTTTAGGTAGATAGGCCGCAGCTTGTTGGGCTAAAGGAAAAATATTCCCTCTGCCTGATGGCCTGCGGCCTTCGCTCTGTCGGAGACTTAGCAAAAAACTTTAGAAGAAAAATTCGAAAAATTTCGTAGCAGTAAATAGTCTATAAACCCTTAATAAACAAAATATTATGGCAGAAGAAAATGCAGCAGCAGAAGCGCCGGCAAATGCGGCTCCCGCCAAGGGCGGAGGGGGTGGTATGATGCCTGCTTTGCTTATCATCGTGTTAATGCCACTCATATCATTCGCGATGTTCAAGTTCCTCTTTATCCCTATGATAAAGGCGGAATTGCCGCAGAATGACGAGCCCCAGGAGATCGATCCTGCGACGGTTGAGCATTTGCACTTAGAGTCTGGCGAGTTGAGCGAGTACTCGTTTGAAAATGAGATCGTAGTGAATCTGAAGGGCGTGGCGATGACTCGCTTTCTTCAGGTGAGCATCACCTTCACGAGCTTCAATACCGATATCGCTAACTTGGCTGGCAAGAATAAGAATCGCTTGAGGAGCAGCTCGATGCAGATCCTCGGCAATCTTACCTTGGCGGAGCTCGAGAAGCCGGAGATCCGGAATCTGACCGCCAGTCAGCTTAAGCAACAGTATGAGCAAATTTTAGGGGGGCACGTTGAAGAGGTCCTCTTTACCAACTGGGTAGTGCAGTAACGGATACGCATGGCGGACGACGAACAGAACAGAGACCCGGAAACCGGAGAGCTCCTTAACCAGACCGACATCGATGCTCTGATTGCAGAGGCGATGGAGGAGCCCGATGAGATCATCTATGATCCAGAGGGCAACAAGGTTAAGACTCAGAAGGGGACGCGGATCGAGCCGTACGACTTCCGCAATCCGATATTTCTCACCGAGGTGGAGTTGCGTCGCGTGCGTATCCGCCATGAGGAGTTCATCCGCTATTTGGCTGCGCGCCTTTCTATTTTTCTCCGATTGGAGTATTCACTGAAGATGTCGCGTCTATCGACGCTGACCTACAGCAAATTTACAGAGACGATTCCAAATCCCGCGCATGTCGTTCTTTTTAAGATCGAGCAGTTGTTTGGAGTCGGCGTGATCGACATCAACCCCCGCCTCGCCTTGACGATGGTGGACCGGATGCTGGGCGGCAAAGGCCACTCGGTGCAAGGCGAACGTTATCTTACCGAGATCGAAATGAACTTGGTAGACGATATCGTGAACATCGTTCTAGACGAATGGTGCCGCCAGTGGAAAACGGAGCAGGAGTTGGATACGTCGATCATTGGTCACGAGAGTAATGGCCGTTTTCTCGAGACCTCGCCGGCGGACGCAATCATGCTTGTTTTGACGATGGAAGCAGGCGTGGGCGATTGTAGCGAATCCATCCAAATTGGCATTCCTTACTATACCTTGGAGCCGATCATCAAGAAGATGCACGACGACAAGGAGAAGGAGATCCGGCAAGACATTACCGGAACGAAGAAGGTTTGGCAGGGTTCTTTCGACATGATCGATTTACCAGTGACTGCGGAGTGGGACGCTGACAGTCTAACGGTGAAGGAAGCGTCGTTCTTGCGACCGGGCGATGTGATCCGTTTCCCCAAGGATCAGCTCAAGAAGACCCGTGTCCGTTTTGCGAATACATGTAAGTTCACGGGCGAGATAGGCTTGGAGAACAACCGTGTCGCCGTACGAGTTAATGAAAAGACAGAGGAGATCGAAGAGTCATGAGCGATATGCTAGATCAAACGAAGGATTTGAATCTGCTGATGGATGTCAGGGTGAAGCTGACGGTTCAGCTCGGTTCATGCCGCATGCCGATGCGGGAAGTGATGGAGCTTGTAGCGGGTTCTGTGATACAGTTGAATCAGGAGGCGAAGGATCCTGTAGGCCTCTATATCAACGATAAGCTGATCGCTTATGGCGAAGTCGTCGTCGTGGAAGACAACTTCGGCATTAAGATCACTGAAATGGCAGCTGGTTGAGGTAGAGGATTATGCGAAAAATCAGTTTAGCAGTATTCTGCTTCTGGTTCGCTCTGCCTCTCTTCGCTCAAACCGCCGATGATACGGTGGAAGCGGGGCAGATTGTGAATCCAAGAAGCAGCGCCGATGGGGAAAACGCGGGCGATGCGGCTTTTAGCGGCTTGTTCGCCGGGAATGAAGAGTCCTTTACGGCGATGGCGATGAACCTTCTCGGGCTGGTCCTCGTACTCTGCGGATTTGCAGTGGTGGCTTGGTATTTGTTTCGCAAAGGCGTATTCAAAAAGACCTTCAAGCATGTGGAAGGGAATCTCAAAATCTCCGAAAACAGGATGCTTGGAAATCGGCAGTTTCTCATGGTTGTCGAATACGAGGACAATAAGGTTCTTTTAGGCGTGAGTCCCGGCAAGATCGATTACCTCACGACCCTTGAGTCAGGATATCGGAAAGAATTTCCGACTCTTGAGCCGGAATTTCGAGCAATGGAAGAAAAGGCATGAGATCTTTCTTCGTATCCATTTTTTCGATAATCGTTCTTTCTACATTGGGGACTGAGTTTGCTCATGCTCAGACGAGCACTGGTCCCGGAGTCAATTTTAGCGTAAGCATGGGCGACGAGGGAGCGGGCGGCGATGTCGGCGTCTCGATTCAGATCCTCTTGATGATGACCCTGCTTACTTTGGGTCCGTCGATCGTGGTGCTGATGACGAGCTTCACGCGGATCATCATCGTGTTGGGTTTTGTGCGTACCGCTTTGGGCGTCCATCAGGCCCCCTCGAATCAGCTGATAGTCGGTCTGTCTCTAGTGATTACTTTTTTCATTATGCAGCCGGTGTTTAGCGACATTCATCAGAATGCGATCGCTCCCTTGAACGCGAAAGAGATTACTACGGCGCAGGCTCTGGAGCGGGGAACTGAGCCTCTAAGAGTATTCATGCTGAAGCAGACGAAAGTAAGCGACCTAGAGTTTTTCATGGAGCTGTCCGGAACGGGCCCCACAGTGGCGGAGGAGCTCCCGATGCGGGTCGTCGTACCTGCTTTCGTTATGAGCGAAATCCGAACGGCGTTTAAGATGGGATTTCTCGTTTTTCTTCCATTCATCCTGGTCGATTTCCTGGTGGGTACGACCTTGATGGCGATGGGCATGATGATGATGCCTCCGGTTATTATTTCACTTCCTTTCAAGCTACTCCTCTTCGTCTTGGTCGATGGGTGGACGCTTATCATTAAGTCTTTAATTCAGAGTTTTCATTTATGAATTTGGAAATGGCGATAGAGCTCTTCCGGCAGGCGATCGGCAACGCGCTGATGCTGGTGAGTCCGATTTTGGTAACCACGATCGTGGTGGGTCTGGCGGTCAGTTTAATCCAGACGATCACGAGTATCCAGGAGCAGACTTTGACCTTTGCTCCTAAGCTGTTCGCGGTGGGCGGAATCCTGGTCTTCGTTTCGGCTTGGCTGATGAAGAATCTGATGAATTTCACCATTAGCTCGTTTCAAAAGATCGTTGAGGTAGGGCTTTCCTGAATACGTAGGAATGTTTCCGGTAGAAGACATATATCTGTTCATGTTAGCGATAGCCCGAGTTTCGGGGCTATTCCTGTTTCTGCCGATGTTTGCGGGGCAGTCTGTTCCGATTCCGGCTCGAGTCGCCCTCGCTTCAGGCATCTCGCTCTTGGCGATGAGCGGTATCGATGTTGCTCCCCCAATGCCGGATTCCGTCTTCGTACTTGGCATCTACTTGCTGAAGGAAGTGATTGTCGGTCTGCTGATGGGCTTTGCGGTGAAGATGGTCTTCTATTTGGTCGAATTCGCCGCTTACATCATTACGGTCGAGATCGGCTTGATGCCTAGCCCCGAGTTCGATCCGATGCAATCACGCGGCGGAAATCCGCTCGGGTCCTTGGTTTACTTTCTCGCTTTGGTGATTTTCCTAAACGGGACTGAATATCACGTCTTCTACGCGTTCTTGAAAAGCTACGAGATTTCGCCGATCGGAATGGAGGAGGTGAACCTTCTCGCGGTTGAGGAGGTGATCACGGCTACTGCCGGCATTTTCAAGATCGGAATCCTCATTGCTGCTCCGCTGGTAGCCGTCAATTTCCTAATCAATTTGATCTTTGCCGTGATCGGCAAGGTGACCCCTAAGCTGAACGTATTCATTCTCAGTTTTCCTGTTCGGATCTTGGCAGGCACATCGGTCTTCGCGTTTACCTCCGTGCTAATCGCGTATTACATTATCAACTACTTGGGCGAAACTCCGGAAATGATGATGCGCTTCATTTTCTTCCGGGCAGCGTAGAGATATGGCGGATACGGACAAAGACTCGAAGACGGAAGAGCCCACGGCTAAGCGCCTGAATAAGGCGATGGAGGAAGGGCAATTCGCCCAGACTCAAGAGATTGGCGTCGTACTGACGATGATCGCCGGTTTGCTCGTCGTGATGTGGCATGGTCCGGGTTTGGTGAATGGCGTATTCGATATTACTATCAGCATTTTCGGCAACCTTTCGGCGATCTCGGTTACGGAGGATAGCATAGAGCACTGGTCTGCTCAAAGCATGTTAGCGCTCAGCCGCTTTTCTGGACCCTTCCTGATCGCAAGCTTGGTAGCGGGAGTCATCGCTGGCGGCATGCAGAGCAAGTTTCGGCTGACGCCAAAGGCTCTGGGAGTGAAATTCAACAAGATCAACCCGATTCCCGGGTTCAAGAAAATCGTCTCCAAGGATTCTCTTGTTAAGTTCGGCATTGATTTGCTGAAGCTTACCGCGGTGGGGATCGTTTTGTACGGGGCTTTCAAGAAGATTGTTTCCGATCCCATTTTCTACACCACCGTGGATTTCAGCCACATCGGCGCGTTTATCGTGGGCTCTCTGAAATTCGTATTCTGGAGGCTGATACTCGCATTGATCGTGATCGCGGTGATCGCTTATATTTGGCAAAGGAAAAAGACGAACGACGACCTCAAGATGACGAAGGAAGAGGTTAAGCAAGAGCGTAAGGACGCGGATGCGAACCCAGAGGTAAAGAAGGCGCGCATGCAAATGGCGATGCGCATGATGCAGGGCCAGATGTTGGAAGAGGTGCCGACTGCGGACGTGGTGGTTACGAATCCCACCCACTATGCGGTCGCCTTGAAGTACGAGCGCGGCGTCGATGAAGCGCCGATGGTTCTGGCCAAAGGGGAGAATGCCTTTGCGAAGCGGATCAAGGAGATCGCGAAAGAAAATGGGGTACCGATCGTGGAGAACAAGATGGTGGCGCGGATGCTTTATAAGGTCGGGCAGGTTGGGCAGTCGGTCCCTGTGGAGATGTACCAATCGGTCGCGGAGATATTGGCCTTCGTGTATCGAACTCACAAATACTACTTCCACAAGTTGAAGGCGCGGAGAGCCGCTAGGAAGCTGAATAATGGATAAGCAAGAAGGATTTTCTTTGGATAAGATCGGGTCGTACCTCAAGCGAGGCGATACTGCGATTACCATAGGTCTTTTCGGGACGGTATTACTACTTGTGATGCCGTTGCCGTCGGCTTTGTTGGATACTCTCTTGGCGGCAAGCATCGGCTCGGCTCTTTTGATCCTGTTGATGATCGTTTACGTGAAAGAGCCTTCTGAATTCTCCGGCTTTCCTACGATTCTTTTGGCGCTGACGCTTTTCCGGTTGGGACTGAATGTTGCCTCCACAAAGTTGATACTGCTCGAGGGCTATGCGGGTCGGGTGATCGAATCCTTCGGCGAGTTTGTGGTGGGTAATAACTACCTGGTGGGGACGGTCGTTTTCTTAATTTTGGTGGCGATCAACTTTATGGTGATCACCAAGGGTTCGGGGCGCATCGCGGAAGTGGCCGCTCGTTTTACCTTGGATGCGATGCCCGGCAAGCAGATGGCGATCGATGCAGAATTGAATGCTGGAATCATCGATGAGGTAAAGGCGACGCAGCGGCGGATGAAGATCCAGAAGGAAGCGGATTTCTATGGAGCGATGGACGGCGCGAGCAAGTTTGTAAGAGGTGACGCGGCGGCGGGTCTTTTGATTACTGCGATCAACGTATTTGGCGGAATCGGAATCGGGATGCTGCAAAGAGGGCTGAGCTTTGGCGAGGCCTTGCAAACCTTTACTTTGCTTTCGATCGGGGATGGTTTGGTTTCTCAGATTCCAGCGCTCATCATCTCGATTGCCGCAGGTTTGCTGGTGACGCGGACTTCCGAAGATTCGGAAGACTTGGGCACGCAGATCGGAAAGCAGTTTTCCGCTTATCCCCGCGCTTTGGGCATGCTCGCCGTTTTGTTGGGGGTGTTTGCGATCATTCCTGGAATGCCGACCATTCCGTTTTTGCTGATGTCCGGTCTCTTTGCTGGGGCTATGTTTGGAGCGAAGAAAATGGTGGCTCAGCGAGAAAAGGAGGAGGCTGAGCTTGAAGCTTCTGAAGGCGGAGCGGGCGGCGCTTATGCTGGCGGCGGAGAAGGAGGAGCTGCAGCAGAGGATGAGAACAAGCCGGTACCGGCCGACTTTGAAAAACTGATAGAGATAGACGTGTTTGCATTGGAAATTGGATACAACTTGCTGGGTCTTGCGGATAAGGCTCAAGGGGGAGATTTGCTGGAGCGGGTTACCGGTTCACGTAAGACCATGGCTTCGGAGCTTGGAATTATCGTACCGCCTATTTCGGTACGGGACAACATGGAGTTGGATAGCAACGAATATCGATTCTTGCTGCACAACAAGGAAGTGGCTCGCGGCGAGGTGGTTCCCAATCGATGGATGGCGATGAATGTATCCGGAAGTGAAGTACAGCTGAATGGCGTGCCGACGGTGGAGCCCGTATTTGGAATTGAGGCGGTTTGGATCGATGAGGACGAGAAGAAGAACGCGGAGCTGAATGGCTTCTCGGTGGTAGATGCGAGTACGGTTTTGGTAACTCACTTGTCTGAAGCCTTGAAGAACAACGCCTCGCATCTTCTTGGTAGGCAAGATGTTCAGAAGTTGATCGATCATGTACAGGAGAACCATCCGGCCCTGGTTTCCGAGTTGTTGCCGGACATGCTTTCACTGGGCACAATTCACCGTGTATTGCAGAATCTACTACGGGAAAATATTACCATATTGAACCTTACTCTGATTTTGGAAGCGATGGGGGACTTCGCTCATATTTCGAAGAACCCTGATGATCTTTCCGAGTATGTGCGTCGGCGTATTGGAGAGTTCTTCGTACCGCAGTACGAGTCGGAGAAGGGAACGCTAAAAGCGTTGACGATGGATCCGCGGCTCGAGCAGCTTTTGTTAACAAAGATCCAAAGAACGAATACGGATTATACTTTGTCGCTGGATCCGCAGTTGGCGCAGTTCCTGTTACGTGAATTGGCAATTAAAGCAAACGACATGATCGAAAACGGATT
>JBCCZW010000135.1:0-8684 GCA_039186805.1 Verrucomicrobiota bacterium | reverse complement strand
CGGAGGTGTTGCCCGTCTCATCTGTAGTGGACCAGCAAATACTAGAGGGCTTGTCGGAGCGGACGGCTCGTGGAGAAGGTACCTGCGTAGGGAGACCTTTGAAGCGAGTGGAGGCTCGGATTTTGCCGATTGTGGAGGGCGAGATGGGTATTGAGTATTTGGATCGTTCCCTGTCGGCAGGAGAGATTGGCGAGATTGTTGTGACGGGACCCTCGGTGACTAAAGCGTATGATCAGTTGCCCGACGCGACGCGACTGTCTAAGATTTGGGAAGAGGACCGGGTTTGGCACCGCATTGGGGACCTCGGGTATTTCGATGCGGAGGGTTTGCTTTGGTTTTGCGGCCGCAAAGTAGAGCGGGTGCTTGCCGGGGATAGGGTCTTTTATACAGACCGCTGTGAAGGCGTTTTCAATACGCACTCGAGGGTTTTCCGATCGGCGTTGATAGGCGTCAAAGGCCAACCGGCAATTGTGGTAGAGCCGATGCCGGGCGAGTATCCGAAGAGCGAGGACGATAAGACGGCGTTCGTCTCGGAGTTAAAGGAACTTGGGGCTCGCTCGGAAGTGACGAGGGAGATTGAGGTCTTTTTGTTTAAGGAAAAGTTCCCGGTCGATGTGAGGCACAATGCGAAGATACATCGGTTGACGTTAGCAAAAGAGTTTGGGTAGCGAGTGCTCTAGGGTGGTAGGGTGGGTTCTCAGGTTGGGATGTGTGAGTGCCGGGTCGGCGCCCCGGCCTACAGTTTACTGGCTGGCGCGGGTCATCGAGCTCATGCTCGCTGTTACTTTGTGAGGTAAGCGTAGGCGGCGATTTGGAGTATCAGGAGGGCGGGGATGCCGTAGCGGAATTTCGCTTTGGAGGTTTTGTGATTGAAGAGGACCATTCCGAGTAAGGCTCCGGGGCTTGCGGCTAGGGCGGAGAGGAGAAAGAGGGTGGCTTCTGGGATGCGCCGTTTGCCGGTTTTCGCTTTCAGCTTGTCTAATCCGAAGGCTAGAAAGGCGATTACATTGAGGACTCCGAGGATGTAGTAGAGGTTTGGGTACATAACTGGTTTGTCTGCTTCTGGCTTAAAGACAGTACGGGAGAAAGTCGAGGTGAAGAAATGAGCCGGGCTGTGGTAGATTTACGCCTTATCGTGACTCTGTAGAAAAGCCGCTGGACCTAGGAGTCAAAGTTGGACTCTATAAGGGCAGTCTCTCTTTGCTTTGCGGTGGCAGATCTTGAGAAGATTCCGTTCCTACCTCTCCCAATCCGAAAATCCCCTGTTATGTTTGACGTTCTTGCTGTCTCCTCTGGTTTGTCTCCTTTTGCAGTCGCTTTGATCTCCATCGCTCTCCTTATGGGCTTGATCCTTTGGCTGAGGGTAAATGCTTTCCTCGCTTTGCTGATCGCGAGCGTTTGCGTTGGTCTGCTGTCGGATATTCCGATTACCGAAATTGCTGGGACGATTCAGGACTCGATGGGGAGCGCTTTGGGATTTATCGCAACCATTATTGGCTTGGGATCAATCTTTGGAAAGATATTGGAGCACTCTGGAGGGACTGAAGCGCTGGCTCAGAGCATGTTGCGGTTCTTTGGGGAGAAGCGGGCGCCTTGGGCGATGGTGTTGACTGGTTTTCTGGTTTCGATTCCGGTGTTTTTGGATGCGGGCTTGGTGATATTGATTCCAATCATTTATGCCCTGACCCGCGAGTCTGGTAAGCCGATTCTGCATTTCGGGATTCCGCTGTTGGCCGGGATGGCGGTGACGCATAGTTTCGTCCCCCCGACGCCGGGACCGATTGCGGTGGCTCAGCAATTGGGCGCGGATTTAGGTTTGGTTATTTTGGTGGGCGTGATCGTTGGGGTCCCGACAGCTATAATAGCGGGTCCTGTATTCGGCGCTTGGATATCGAAGCGGATCACTGTCGGCGTACCGGAGATGATGGATGAAGAGGGCGAAGAACTGAAGAAAATGGATCCGGCGAGCCTTCCTTCGTTTTGGGTGATCTTCGGGTTTATCGCGTTTCCGATTCTCTTGATCCTGACGGCTTCGATTTGCGACTCGTTGGTGAAGGCGGGCTCCTTGGAGGCTAACGACTTTATCGATGTATTGTTTTTTCTAGGACACCCGATTATCGCCTTGGTGCTTACGACTGTGATTGCGATGGCGTATTTGGGTAAGTCGCGCGGCATTGACAAATCGGAGATGATGGAGATTTGCACGAAGGCCTTGGGTCCTGCGGGCTTGATCATATTGATTACGGGTGCGGGCGGCGTTTTTAAAGCGATGTTGATTAAGAGCAATGCGGCCGCTGGGTTGGCGGAAGCTCTCCAGAATTCGGAGATGCCGATTATCGTTGCCGCCTATCTGCTGTCTGTAACCGTGAGAGTGATACAAGGTTCCGCAACCGTGGCGATGATCACTGCGGCGAGCTTAATGGCGCCGATGATCGAGGTGCTTGGGTTAGATCCTAGTGGGATGGACAAGGCGCTTTGGGTGATTGCGATCGCTGCAGGAGCGACGATCTTGTCGCATGTAAATGACAGTGGCTTCTGGTTGGTGAGTCGATACTTCGGCCTAACCGAGCGGCAGACCTTTCAGTCTTTTACGGTGATGACGACGCTGATTTCGGTCGTCGGCTTTTTGCTCGCATTGCTGTTGAGCGTATTCGTTTAGAAATTACTAGTTGCCAGTCCTTCGTCCATCTTACGGGTGGCTTTGAGAAAAGAGAGTAAGGTGTCCTTGGCTTTTGTTGGGCCAACGTATTCTCCGTTTTCGTAGCTGTGCTGCAGTATGTTTCCCCAACGATCTGTGATAACTAAGCAAGGAATCCCGCTCCCACTCATCTTTCGAATGAGCTTGTTTTGTACCTTGTTGTAGTGGAGAGCAGGCCATGGCATCTTGCTTTCTCGCATGTACTTCTTCATGTCGCCGGTACTGTAATCGGAGCTGACGAATATAAGCTCGAAGTCGTCGAAGCCTGCAGACTTCATTGCCTTGTAGAAAGCCGATAGCTTGGGAGTGAAGCGTTTGCAGGGGCCGCACCAGCTGGCTGAGTAGTAGAAGGCGTAGTATTCAGGTTCCGTCCGATCGGCTGTCTCGATCTTTTGGAGTTTTCGGTTTTCGTAAGTGACCAGATGTTCTCGGATCAGAGCAGTGATCGGCGACTCTGATTTGGACATCAACTTGGGAGTTCGGATACTTTGCCTGTACTGAGCGATCCAGGCGGCGGCTTGCTGTTGGCTGGTTTCGCTGAGGCTTCTGAAGGGGAAGCGGAACTGTCTTCCGTCAGGCAACTCAAGGTAGACGTAGGGTCCGTGGAGGCCGAATATAGTGGCCTCGATTGGGTCTCCGGACTTGCCAGACCATTGAGTCGGAGCAGCGCCGAGCTTGCAAGCTAGGGTGATCGAGACGAGCGCCAGCAGCGCTTTCGAGAAGAGTTGGTTTTGCACGAATGATGAAGTATGGGAATCTTCTTGGATTTTTCAATTTTGAAAATTGAGACTCAGTTCCGAGCTTGCTGTTTAGCGTGGAAAGGTCAGCTGAAAAGAGACTGAGATTAGATCGTTTACCAAGTGCATTCCGAGAGCTTCGTAGAAGCGGCCCGAGCCGTATTTCGAGCCGAAGTCGGTACGGTCGAGGTCGAATTGGCCTTGTATCGAAATCGATTCTGCGTTGTAGCCGACGATGGCGCTGGAACTGATTGGTTGACTGTTTCCTCTGATGATTGCCGTACCTTTCAAAGTGTAGTTGGGTTTTCCATACGTAGCGTTTGGAATTGTCGTGATGGAGGACAAATCGAAGGAGGCAGTAGGAAACTCGCTGGTGAGGAAAAAATCGTTGTTGGACAGGTGGGCGATAAGGATGCCGTTCATCTTGGAATCGTCGATGTCGTGGCAGGTGATGCGGGTCATATCCAGCTCGATTTTTCCACCTGTGATTTCGCCTTTGTCGATGCTGAGGGTGGCTGAAGAGATAGCGATGGTTCCATTGTGTTGGTTAAAGAGGTTTCGTCCGACCCAGCGGAGGTGGCTTTTCTCCAGGTCTGCTTCGAAGTCGCCTGAGGGAGCGATTGGGGAGGATTGAAGCGTCTGCGTGGGGAAGTTCTGCGACGCCCAGGTTTCCAGGCCGCCTTCAAGGATGCTTAGGTTTTGGAAACCGAGTGTTTGGAGTTTTTCGGCGGCAAGCGAAGCGGCTTCAAACGAGTCGTTCTGCCCGTAGACGACGGTGGGCGTTTGGGGATTCAGTTTTTCTTTGGCGTTTTCTTCGAAGGCGATTTCGTAGACGCAAAGGTTCTGGGAAGTGGGAATGTGGCTTTGCGCAAAGCTGTCTTCCGTAAGGGGATTTATGAGCTGGAGCGGACTCTTGGAGTCGATGATCTGTTGGAGCTCGAGCGGTGAAATCGTTTTGGTAGGCATGCCTTGGAAACGAATGGAGGGTGAGAGTGGATTGCGTTTTTGATCGGCTATAGGCGTAAGCGAACCACTGATGACTTTAGGTTCTGCTAGGTTCGGGGCGGCGCCCGAACCCTACCTTGGTTTGAGGAGGGCGAGTTTGTCGGGATTGCGGTGGGCGAAGATGGTTTGGATTCGCTTGTCGACGACGTGAAGATTGAAGGCGGTGATGGCTTGGTCGTGTTCGAAGAGGAGGAGGGCAGGGGCGCCGTTGTACCAAGTGGGCTGATACGTGTATTGGAGGTTTGAGGCGATGGCTTGCTTGTTGATGCCGATGAAGAATTTGGCGATGATGTCAATGCCTTCGAGGGCTTTTCTGGCGGCGATGGCTTTGCCTCCTCCGTCGGAAATGAAGGTCACATCCTCCGCGAGAATTTGTTCAAGCGTTTCGAAGTCTCCCTCTTTGATGGCCTTGAAGAAAGAGTCGATGAGGCGTTGATGTGTTTCGGGCGTCGTTTCGTAACGGGGTTTGTTGGCTTGGGCATGTGTCCGGGCCCGGGAGGCGAGTTTGCGGCAGGCGGCGGGGGTCTTGTTTAGAATCTCGGAGATTTCGTCGAAGCTGTATTCAAAAATATCATGCAGAATGAAGGCGGCCCGTTCGGAGGGTGATAGGCGTTCGAGGGTGTAGAGGAGCGCGGTGGAGACGGTGTCGTCGATGGAGAGCTGGGTGGCGGGCGTAGCGTCTGTAGTGAGGAGAGGTTCGGGGAGCCAGGGGCCGACATAGGTTTCGCGGCGGCGTTGAGCGGACTTGAGTCGGTCGAGGGAAAGGCGGCTGCAGACGGTGACGAGCCAGGAGCGGAGGTTCTGAATCTCAGCGGGATTGGCGGCGGAGAATTTTAGATAGGTTTCTTGGACGATGTCTTCGGCTTCCGCCACGGAGCCCAGCATGCGGTAAGCGATGCCTTGAAGGAGGGAGCGGTAGGATTCGAAGGGTGAAGATATAGGCATTGGAGTTTAAACCACGGATGACATAGATGCGCTCATATTATGATGGGCTGCGCTCGTGTGAACCACTGATAAACACTGATGATGTTGCTTTAAAGGTGAAATCACAGAAGGCGCAAAATTCGCAAGAGGTCCTGTCTGGGCGTTTGAACCGATTTGCGATGATCTCTCTCTTACTTATTGGAATCTCTTGTGCCTTCTGTGGTTAATTGTTCTCGCTTGTTTAGGACGACACCGAGGTCGTTTCTTTATTTTGTGGTTAGATGCTTAGCGGTGTAAGCGCGCAGGATTGGGCGTGGCCTAGGGCCTGCTTGAGTGTTGGGTAGACGGGGGCGGAGGCTAGGATGAGCGCTAGCTCAGCGAGGGCTTTTTCGGTGTAGATTTCTTGGAGGGCTTCGAGAAGCTCGGGATCGATGGCTTCGTGATGCGAGACGGTGATGGCGTAGCGGCGGACGAGTTTTAGTTCGTCGGGGAGCGCGTCTCCTCCGTCGAGAGCAGACTGTATTTGATCGGCGGGTACACCGGCTTCTTTGGCCATCTTGATGACGAGTTGGAGACAGGGACCGCAGTCGGCCGCTTGGGTGGCGATGAGATGGCAGATGAAGAAGGCGTCTGCGGGCGCTTCTTCTCGGTGTTGGGAGAGAGGCATGAAGGCAGCGAATTTGGCGAAGCCGGCGGCGTCTTTTTCAGCGAGTTCGAACAGGTAGCCTGCGTCGTAATCGTAGTGGTCTTGAAAGCTCTTGAGGGCCTCGAGATTAGCTTGGTGGTCCATTTTGTTTTCCTATGTTTCGAATTAATGATTCGGTTTCATAGGGGGTGACGAAATGGAGATGCAGATTGTGACACGGGGAAGAAATTTTTGTCTACGAAGGCCCCGCGCCGCCCGAAGACCTGGAGAACGGTGGATGGAAGAGGTGGCAACGATGTTGCGGTAGGGGGAGACTTGCTTGAGGCCTGACTCTACTTTTGACGATGGGCTCCATCGGTCGCCGTCTTAAAGCACTTGCGGCAAAAGGAAACATAGCGATCATTGCCGCCGATTTCGATCTGGTGGCCTTGCGTTACTGCTTGTCCTTTTTCGTTCATGCGAACGACCATGGTAGCTTTGCGACCGCAGCTGCAGATCGCTTTGATTTCGTTCAAGTTGTCTGCCCACGCCAAGAGATATTTGCTTCCTTCGAAGGGTTCTCCCTGAAAATCCGTTCGTAGTCCGTATGCTAATACAGGCACTTGAAGTTGATCGACGATCTCGCTTAGCTGGAAGACCTGCTTTTTGTTGAGGAACTGAGCCTCGTCGACCATTACGCAATCGTACGGAGTAGACTCCAAGTGCTGCCGTACATCTTCAAGCAAGTCGGTTTCCGCCTCGAACAGAATTGCCGGCGCCTGGAGACCTATGCGGGAGCTTACCATGCCCTTGTCGAAGCGATCATCGATGGAAGGGGCGTAGATGAGGGTCTTCATGCCTCGTTCTTGGTAGTTATAACTGGATTGCAGCAAGGAAGTCGTCTTCCCTGCGTTCATCGAAGAGTAGTAAAAGTAGAGCTTAGACACGGGAGGTGGTTTTTATTCTGTCCAATGCTCAAGATTCATCTGCCGAAGGTCAAACTTCGCGATGTATTTGCGGTTCGGATGTTGGGCTTTTGGCTTTCGGGTCCACTAATCAGCGCTGATTTCGCTGATCTGGTGGGAGATAGGGGCTTTGAGGGCTGGTTATTCTGCGAGCGTTTCGAGAGTCTTTAAGCAGCTTTGTTTTTTGGGAGAGTCCCAAAGGGCGAGCTCGAATCCGTTGCGGGCGATTTGGGCGAGTTCTTTCTTGGAGAAGTTTAGGTCGGTGGCGAGGGCGTAGTATTCTTCGCTGAGAGTGTTCCCAAACATGAGGGTATCGTCGGTGTTTATCGTGCAGCGGACACCCGCATCGAAGAGCTGACGAATTGGGTGCTGGCTCATGGAGCCTATGCCTTCGACTTGCAGTTTGAGATTACTGATTGGGCAGACGTCTAGGCCGATGTCTTTCTCGAGGAGCAGTTCCACGACTCTTGGGTCTTCGATGGCTCGCACTCCGTGTTCAATTCTTTGAGCCCCCAAATCTTGGATACAAGTTTTGACGAATGAAGCGGGCATAAACTCGCCCGCGTGAGCTTTGAGGTATTTGCCGTTGGCTCCGGCTTTTTCCCAAATTTTCCGAGTCCATGATTCAAGCGGTAAGTCTTCGGGGCCATGGAGGTCGATGCCAGTAAGGTTCGGCCATTTAATGCAGTTGTCGATGATGGGGCGCGTTTCAGCATCGTAGCTGTTGTGTCGCATTCCTATAAAAACTCTTACCTCGAGCCCCTCAGGTGCAGCGTCTAAAATAGCGTCTATGACCTCGGGGCCGTATATGCCGGGTTGACAGAGGACGCCTACATGGAAGCTGCACTCTACGTATCGACCATTCTGAGACGCAATGTTTTGGAAAACTCCTTTGGCGCAGCGATGAAAGGCGTCGGGAGTGGTGAAAACGCTCTGAGCCACTTGGGCGAAGCGTTCGGTGAACTCGGTGAAATTTTTGTATCTGAAGGCATCGTTCCACATGTCGGGCGGATTGCCGAAAAGACCAGGCGCGAACTCTTCGAGTAATTCTAGGGGGCAGGAGCCTTCGAGATGGAGGTGGGTTTCGGTCTTCGGCAGGCTTTGCACGAAGGCTTTCAGTTCTGGGTCGGGTGTATACACTCTAGCTAAGTTTGTGGTGTCTATTTACCAGCATGACTCGTTCCAGGCGAGTGTTGGGGTTGGCACGCGAACGGCTGCAAGGGAGCCCCTATGAACGCCTATCTCGTCTGGACTGTCTCCTTTCTTGGACTCTATCTTTTGTGGTTGGTGTTTATAGCGGTCCGGTCATCCAAGCAAAAGAAAGGGAGCCTAGATCAATTTTTCCTCGCTGATAAGAAAGTAGGTTTCCTATCGTCGACGCTCACCTTTTGGGCCACTTATTTCAGTGCGGCGGCAATTATCGGCGGGGCGGGTTTCTATTACATACATGGGGTAGGGAATTTCTATTTCGCCACGATCGCCTATTGTATCCTTGCAGTCATTACAGGGACTTTGGGAAAGAGGTTTTGGCTGCTTTCGCGCAAGTACCCTGAGATTCGTTCGCCCATACAATTGTATTTGCGTCACTTCAAATCGCCAGGATTGGAGACATGCTTTGTGGTGGTTTCGCTTTTGTGTCTCGTGCCATAAATTGCCGCCCAGATAACAGGGTTAGGTTGGCTCGTTAAAAGCGCCTTGGGCGTTCCTTACCTTTATGCGGCAGGGGCGGG
>JBCCZW010000134.1:0-8712 GCA_039186805.1 Verrucomicrobiota bacterium | reverse complement strand
GGTCAGAATTTTTACGTGATCTTGGCGCCTACGGCGGCATTGTTCGGGATTGAAGGAGGCGACGGCAGTTTCGAAATTCAGTCGAATACGGATTGGACGATCGAGACGGATGTTTCTTGGATCCAGGTTTTGGATACTCTAACGGGGAATGGGAATCTCTTTAAGGATTACTCCGTCGAAGCGAATGATACCGAGTTTAGCCGCGTGGGTCGGATCACGGTGAACGATGCGTATCTTGACATTGTTCAGGGTGGCGGGGGCGACAAGCCAATTGCTCCGAGCGAGACCGTGGCGCCTTGGGAGGGGGGAGAGAGCTTTACTCACGAGCTGACCGTGCTGGGCAATCCGGCGATTGCCGTTGATGAGGATTGGGTGGAGGTGACTTCGTTCGTATCGGTGGATGGGGAAGCCACGTTGACCTTCGATGTGGATGAAAATCCCGCTATGGAGGAACGATTGGCGATCATCACGATTGGATCGGAGATGCATGCGGTGAGGCAATTGGCGAAGCCGCTTGTGGCTCCGGTGTTGAGCAGCTTCAGCGTGGCAGGCGGCGCTTTGCTGACGCGCGATCCTGTGGTTAAGCTGACGCCTGTATTGTCGGAAGGAACGATGGAGGAGTATCGGGCCTCGGAGAGTATCAGTTTTAATGATACGGACTGGGGACCGATTGGAAATGGGGCGAAGATCGTTCTTTCCGATGGCTGGGAGGAGAAGAGAGTGTATTTTCAGGCAAGAAATTCGATGGGCGAGTCGGGAATTTTGAGCGATACGATCTTCTTATTGCCTCCGCCTCCGCGATTGGTGGGGGCATTTTACAGCGATGTTGATGGGTTTTCGGCGACCTTGATTTGCGAGCCAGGGCATGTTTACAGGATTCTTTGGTCGGAGGATATGTCTAACTGGAACACTTTGGAGGAATTGACCGCCGAGACAGCGGAGGTACCTGTGGTAGATGCGGATGCGGCGGGCGGAAATTTGAGATTTTACCGTGTAGTGTGCGATGACGAATTGTAGAGAGAGTGGGGAAGTAATTTGTAACTAAACCTAAAAGAGAGGCGCCAGTAATCCGTCAATGCTGGCGCCTTTCGAGTTTTTGGTGATAGTCGGAGGGCGGGCCGGGGATTCCGCTTTGCCTGTGATTGCGGTAGTGTTGCGAAATTCGCTACGTTGTGTGGACTCCCTGAACTCTGTTTGGGGAGAATTTTAATTTTGTGTAACCGCTTGGGTTCGTGTGGGGTAGTGGCGGGTGTTCCTCAGATGTCTTTTGTAATCGAAACTAGCTCTCTCTCGAAGCGGTATGGCTCCTTTAAGGCTTTGGATGCGGTGGATATGTCCATCCGCCCGGGTACCATTGGATTGCTTGGGCCGAATGGGGCGGGGAAGTCGACGCTGATCAAGTGCCTCTTACAGCTGCAGGACAAGGATGGAGGGAAGGCGTCGCTTTTGGGTAAGGACATTGATCGGCATGGACGGGAGGTGCGCACGCGGATCGGATACGCGCCCGAGCAGGATTGCCATATTCCTGGAATGTTGGGTTGCGAGTATGTGACGTATTGCGCTCAGCTTTCGGGATTGCCGTTTTCGGCGGCGCGGCAGCGGGCTCATGAGATGCTGGACTTCGTTGGGATGGAGCAGGAGCGTTATCGGAAAGTGGATACGTATTCGACGGGTATGAAGCAGCGAGTAAAGATCGCGCAGGCGTTGGCGCATGATCCGGAGTTGGTTTTCTTGGATGAGCCTACGAATGGTTTGGACCCAAAGGGACAGGCTTTGATTTTGGACCTGATTGAGAAGATATGGAGGGAGTCGGGTATCAGCGTGGCGCTTTCTTCCCATTTGCTGCATGACGTGGATCGAATTTGCGAACAGATCGTCATCATATCGGGTGGGCGTATTCTCGTACAGGATACATTGGAGAACCTGAAGTCGCAGCGGAAGCCGGGGGCGGAGATCGTGTTGCCGGACTCTTTGGAAAGAGCGCAGGGCTTATTCGCAAGAAAAGGTTGGGTTTGCGAGGTTTTGAGCAATGGGAACTTGAAGGTGTTGCATGGAGAAAGGACGTTGAATCCGGTGATCGGGGCTTTGGCAGAGGAGGGAATTTCGCCTTTGGAGATCAAAGAGAGTCCGAATGCTCTTAACGAGCTGTTTGTAAGGGCTCTGGGCATTGGCGATAAGGGAGCGGCATGAGGCTTTCGAGCTTAGGGTACAAGCGCTGGGAAGGCCAATCTACGGGGATTTGGACGCGTCGATGGGTGATTACGAAGACGGGTATCGATCTTTGTTTGAAGTCGAAGTTGTTAAAGATCGTGATTGCTCTTTCTTGGTGCGTTTCGCTGATTGCGATTCCCGTCTATTTCACGCTTGGGCAGATGCTCTCGCCGGAGAGCGGATTAATGGGGTATTTGTCGGGGGTCTTTGGAGAGCGCTTCTACCAAGCGATTACGGGTTTGATGTCATGGTTGCTTTTGTATCCAGAAATTTGCGTCAATGGAATTTACAGAGCGACTTTTTACCAGATGATGATAGGTCATATGGCTTTTAGCTTCTTGGCGGTGAGCTTGTTTGTGCCGAAGCTGATTTCGCATGACATGTCTAGCCAGGCGATCGTGATATACAATTCCAAGGCGCTGACGCGCTTCGACTATATGATTGGAAAGTTCGGCATCGTTTTCCTTATCTTGTCCTTCATGTGGGTTGCTCCGACGATTTTTGCTTGGTTTGTAGGAAATCTCTTGTCGCCAGATTGGAGCTTTTTCGTTCATTCCTTCGATGCTGTGGCGACTTCGGTTTTGGTCGGTCTGGTAGGCGTGGTTGCTCTGAGCTGTATCGCTCTAGCGGTTTCCGCGCTGGCAAAGCGAACCAGCACGGCGGTGACCATGTGGATCTTTATCTCCGTGATGTCAGTACCGATTTCGGTGATTATGAAATTCGTCGCAGGCGGTTGGGGAGCGTATCTGAATTTTTACTACGCGATTTATTCGTTGGGACATAGCTTGCTGAACTTGGGCCAGGTTTTGCTGGACGCGCAGAACATGTTGCCATTCTTTTCGTTTTGGATGCCCCCCTTTTCCGAGAGGGACCTTGATACGCTTCCGATGTTTCAAAGGGATGTTGTGGGGCCTTCCGTCATGCTGGCGATTTTCGTGTCGATCAGTCTGCTTATCATCAGCAAGAAGGTGAAACCGCAATGAGTTCGGTCGTTGAAGCAAAAGAGCTGAGCTGCTTTTATGGGGTGGTTCTTGGGCTGAACAATGTGTCTTTCGAGATAAGTTCCGGGATTACGGGTTTGGTGGGACCGAATGGAGCGGGCAAGAGTACGTTGATTAAGCTCATCACAGGTCAGATAAAACCATCTGCGGGTTGCTTGCGGGTTTATGGCCAGGACACTTGGAATAATCCAGATCTGCTGAGGCGAATCGGATACTGTCCTGAGCACGAGTATGTGCATAAGGAGCTGAAACCGGTCGACTGGCTGGAGTCTTTGGGCACGCTTTCGGGATTATCGTTGAAGCAGGCAAAACAGCGTTCTGGGGAAGCGCTTGAGCGGGTGCAGCTGGATAAGAAGCACTGGAAGAAGCGGATTGGCGCTTACTCGAAAGGAATGCGTCAACGGGTGAAGTTAGCCCAAGCGCTGATGCATCGACCAGATTTGGTTATTCTGGACGAGCCAATGAATGGCTTGGATCCGATGGGGCGGCAGGAGATTGGGAACCTGCTAAAGTCGCTGAAGGAACAGGGTGTGGATATCATCATTTCGAGTCACATCTTACATGAGCTCGAGTCGATGTGCAGCGGATTTTTAATGTTGAATTGGGGACGGGCGCTTGCCTCTGGGGGACAGCGAAAGATTCGCGAGGACCTTCAGAGCTGGTCGGAGGAGATCGGAATTCGCACTAATGATCCTGAATCATTGGCGTCTGTATTGAGAGATACGGATACGATTAAAGGTTACTTGGTAGATGGAGACCATTTAATCGTTTGGTTGAAAGATCCTGAGGTGTTTTTCAGGAACTGGACCGATTATCTGAAGGACTGCGAGGTGGAGATTTACGATGTGCAGAGTCGGAGTCATTCTCTGTCCAACATTTTCGAGCAGGTAGTAAAATGAGCGACGTTGCGGAAAGAGAGGTTATGGGAGAAGGCTCCAATGGAGCTTGGAGACCTGTTGAGGCGCATCCGGGCTTGAAGGCGGCGGTGGTCGGGATGCTTCTGCTGAAGACTCGGATATTCTTCAGTCCTTCTAGTTTACTCAAGAATTTAGGGGGAGGTTTCGCGCTTGGTTTGATGGTCTATCTGTGGAGCCGCGGCAACCCGAATGCGATGATAAGCGAATGGCTTGAGACTCCATTTCTTGGATACCTGTTGCCTTTGACTTGCTTGACTATGGGGGGCGGGGCGATTCGGAATGAGATCAAGGAGTATACAATCGAGTACTTATGGACGCGGGCTCTGAAGCGGAGTCATTTGCTGATCGGCACCTACGTGGCGTCCGTTGTGGCGACTTTCTGCTTTTGCGTCTTTTACGGAACGGTGATCTGCTTGGCGGGCTTTCTCAGAGGCGTCGGAATAAGCGGTGGCGACTACCTTTCTTTGTTGTTGGCGACCTTCGGGGGATGCCTTGCGTATGTCGCGATCAGTCTTTTGTTGGGGGTGGTGACGGGGAGGTTTATGGTTCTGGGCATTCTGTACGGCTCATTGGTTGAGGTAGGAATTAGCCAGATTCCGATGAATGTTCGGAATCTAGCGGTTTCCCATCATTTGAAGGGAATCTATCCAGGCTCTTTGTCTTCTGATGGCGGTGTTCTATGGGCTTGGGCATTGGGTCTTGGACCTTGTTTGTTGATTGCGGCGTTGGCCTTGGCTGTTGGAAGTTTGGTCTTTTCGAATAAGCAGTATTCGATTGGCGCGGGTAAGGATTAGAGCGTGGTGCGCATGGGTTGGAGGGGTGGTATTCGGCGGCAGGATGCCGCCGCTCCGGGGTTTTTGGGGGATTGGTCGGACTAAAGTCCGACCTCCGGGAATGGGGTTTGTTGAATTTTTTCCGGAGAGTGTAACCTTTGCGAGGCGTGAGGTGAAGTGAAGGTCAGAAGGGAATTTATTAGTTATGAAGGTTTTAAAGTATATCGTATCAGGGATCTTGATGGGAGGAACGGCTTTGGCGACACCCCTGGATGAGACGCAAATTTCTCATGAGGCAAAGTGGTTGGCTCACATAGACATCGACTCGTTCGAAGACTCTTTGCTGGGCCAAATGGCGATCGACCATATCAAATCCGAAATAGCGAAGGAGAATGACTCGAACATCTCGATAAATGTAGATGAGGTCTTGAAGGAGGTGCATTCGATCACGGCTTACGGTACAAGCTTCGATGATGATGCCGAAATGAATAGCTTGCTGATTATGAATACGGGTAATCGAGCGCAGGCGATCATAGATGGCTTTTTGACGACCCTCGAATTGGAGAAAGAGGGCAAGACTGGTTTCAAGACAATCGACAGCGCTCCTTACCCGACTTACTTGTTCGAAGAAGAAGTGTATATTTCGTTTCCGAAGAAGACTTTGATTGTCGCCAGCAAATCCTGGGATATGGTGAAGCAAGGGATGGCGGTTGTCGATGGCGAGACTGCGAGTATCGATGAAGCGGATACGGACATGGTGTTGGACGGAGCGAGCAGCTTTTTCTTTGTCGCGACGGCCAATGGTTTGGATCGGTTCGATGATCTGCCGGCTCAGGCGAGGGTATTGCAAAAGGCGACTGGGGGAAGGGTTGCGATTGGCGAGGATGAGACAATGCTTAGGGCGAATGTGATGCTAACGACCCAAGGGCCGGAAGTCTCCAGTCAGCTGGCGCGGATCATTCAAGGAATGTTGGCTCTGGTTTCTTTTGCGGAGGTCGATGATAAGAGTCTTCTTCTTTTGACCCAGAACACGAGGGTATCGCAGGGCGAGAAGTTCGTCTCGTTGGATTTGAGCTACCCTACGGAGGAAATCGTGAAATTGGTGGAGTCTCTCGCTGAAGGGGATCGGGCGAAAGCGGGCGCGATGCGCGACAAGCCTAAGAAGGACCCACGCTATGAAGTAGAAGTGGATGATGGGATCGGCGGCGACGAGGTGACGGTCCGCAATGTGGATGCGAGCGGAAACAATGGTAACCTGCCTTACTTCGCGATAGATGGCGACGCCTCGACTTATTGGGGCTCGCAGGGACGGAACGATTGGATTCGCTTCCTTTTGGCAGAAGGCGCTCTCGTGAGAGAGATCAAGATTGCCTTCCGTCATGGGGACGAGCGGCGGACGAAATTTGCTGTTCAGAAATCCGACGATGGAAACGGATGGGAAGACGTGATCTACCTACGCAGCGGGGGACAGACTTTTGGGCTCGAGAGCTTCAATATTCCGGACACAGCGTCGCGGTGGATTCGTTTGCGTTGCTTTGGCAACGATAAGAATGCTATGAATGTGATCTCTGATATTCAGTTTATTGGAGAGACGTCCAATTGAGGGCTTCTGAACTGCTGATTGATGCAATGAATGTAGGATTCATGGAAGCGCCGGAATCAAGGAGCGCCGAGAGGGGCGACGAGAAGGTGAAGACCTTCGAATCGGATGGCACGAGCTTCGCTTTGCTGGTGGAGCAGCATCAGGCGAAGCTGTACAATTTTATTTATCGATACACACAGAATCGACAGGATGCGGAGGACTTAACTCAGGATACTTTCGTTAAGGCTTTCAGAAACTTCCATCGATACGATAGCCAGTATCCCTTTGGCGCGTGGCTATTTACGATAGGGCGGCGAACGGTGTACAATCACTACCGTGGTTTAAAGCCGACCGAAGAATTGAGCTTTGATGTCGTTGAGTCGGCGGCGACGCCTGATGAGGAAGTCGAGCATGAAGACCGGAAGCATGAGCTGTGGGAGGTGGCGAAAAAGCTCAAGAAGGAGTATCAGGAAGTCTTGGCGCTAAAATACATTGAGGATCTGTCGATCGAAGAAATTTCCAGGGTTTTAGGAAAGTCTAAGACTAATGTTAAGATTCGCCTTTTTCGGGCGAGAAACCAATTAAAGAAACTTCACGGAATATAGGAGGCGATAAGATGAAGAGCCTATATAGATTATTAATTAGCTGGTACGAACTTTCGGATAACGCCTTGCCGCGATGGTTACGGGAGAAAGTCGAGAGCGATCCTGGGCTTCAAGATACAATCCGCTTGGAGAAGTCGCTGAGCGCTGAGCTGAAGCATGGCGGCGATGAGCTGTCGCGAGAACCGAATCCGTTTCTGAAGGATCGGATCTTGAGGGCGTTGGACGAGGCAGACCGTATCCCGGAATCTAATACATCTTGGGTGAAGTGGGCGACCGTTGGTGGCGCGGCATGCTTGGCTGCTGTGGTGGTTTGGAATGCGGATTTATCTTTCGAGTCAGAGAAGCCAGGGAATGACATTGCTCAGATTATAGAGATTATCGGGGATGTGGACAGGGAAGCCTTACAGAGCAGTCCCAATCCCCTTGGCGCAGAGTTGAACAATGTGATTTTGGATGCTAGGGGAGCAATTGGCTTTTTGGCTTCGAATTTCGTGCCGCGTTCTCTCTTAGAGGATGAAACCGTTACGGCAAATCCTGGTGAGGCGTAGTAGGAATTTAATTACGAAATTTAGATAGGGAAAGTTTTGGGGATGGGCTCCTGCATGGATTGCGTGCAGGAGCCTTTTTTGTGGGGTGTTGGCTGAGCGATCGGAGTTTGTCTGAAGAGGCGTCTTCTGTCGTCTGTTTTTATCTGCCGTCCTTTTGTTTCTGGTGGATGGAAGATGGTAGATGAGGATAGAAGATGGAAGATTGATTGCGTTGGGGGACTTAAGCTTATGCTAGGCGCCGCAGACTCTTGGCATAGGGGTGGGCTCTTTGCGGATCTCAGCTTGGAGGAACTCCATGATCAGCTTGGATTTGAGCGCTTGGCTATCGGGGTCGTCCCAGAGGTTGTTGAGTTCTTTTGGGTCTTCTTCCAAGTCGAAGATCTCGCCGTATTCGCGACCGCGATACGTTGTGATTTTGTATCGGTTGTTGACGTAGGTTTTCGCGTAGAGGGTGGTGGGCTGATGCCGGTTTTCCACGATGGCGTGATTGCGGGTGGATTGAATCTCGCCGGCCCAGGCAGCGGTTTGGTCGAGTCCGGTCATTGTATTCGGAATTGGGGTACCGGTTGCGGAGAGGAAGGTGGGGGCTAAGTCGACCAAAGATTGGATGTCGGTCGAGGTAGAACCGGGTTCGATTTTCCCTGGCCAAGAGGCGATGAAGGGGATGCGGATTAAGTCTTCGTAGTGGAAGGGCCCTTTGGCGTTGAGTCCATGGTGGCCGAAGAAGTGACCGTGGTCGGAGGTGAAGACGATGAGAGTGTTTTCGGCGAGACCAAGCTCTTCGAGTTTGTCGAGGATCTGACCGATGTATTTGTCCATGCAGCTGATCATACCGTAGTAGACGGCGATCTCTTTGGAAAGCGATTCGCGGTCCTGAAGATGGGAACTGCAGCCATGCATGGCGTTTCCGTCGGCTTCTTCCCAGTCGGAAAAGTCAGGATTTTCCTCTTGGGTTTTGCGGAAATGTTCTGGGTTGCGGTCGTGTTCGCCTGGAATGACTTGAGGGACCGTGACCTCCTTTGGATCGTACATGGCGTCCCAGGGTTCAGGGACGATGTAAGGCGGGTGCGGATCG
>JBCCZW010000133.1:0-8727 GCA_039186805.1 Verrucomicrobiota bacterium | reverse complement strand
GCCACGCCGTGCCCCAGATAAGTAGTCATCGTCGCCTCACGCTGCATCAAGCCCGTGAGGAGATTTTTTTTGCGTTCGAGGTCTTTAAACTGCGACGTAGAGGCCTTAAGCAATTCTTTAAGGCAGCCCTCTAGGTTATCGCTCTTTAAATCTAAAATTCTTCTTCTCGAAAAATACCGGTCGAGTCGCATCAGCAGCAGCCGATCTGGCTGTATTTAAAAAACAACTACTTCTCCCATTTCAAAGCGCCCTTCTTCAGTTCGTAGGCCAAACCAATCACGAGCACCGCAAGGAAGAACAGAATAGGCCCCATAATTGGGAGGCCCTCGTAAATGAAGTCGCGGTAGACCACAACAAAAGGAATAAGGAAAAGCACTTCGATATCGAAAAGAATAAAGAGCATCGCCGTCACGTAAAACTTGACCGAAAAACGCGTGCTCGTCTTGCCTTCCGATTTGATGCCGCATTCGTAAGGCGAATTCTTTATGTGCCCCTGACCGCCGCGCTGCCCGAAAAGATGGCTTCCTGTGATAATCGCGCCTGCCAAACCAGCGACGAAGGCGACTTGTATGAGTATCGGGACAAAATCGATCTGGTTCATAATTAAACCCAACATCCCCATAATATTACGCTTTTCAAGGCTAATGCGCCCCCTTTTCGGCAAAAACCAGCTACTTAGGCCCCATAAAGTAGCATCGGACGTAAGCCCGATGAATCCATCAGTCGCATCCTCAATTCCCCCTTGCCTCACTCACAAAAAAACGAGCCCCCAATCGGAGGCTCGTTCGAAAGTATTGAATCTCGGAATACGAATTACTTGTTCGCCGCTTGGTCGAGGATGTCGCCCAAGTTCATGAGATCGCCACCGTCCGACATATTCTCGTAGGTCGCAGTCTCTGCAGCGAGTTGCTCTTCGTCGTAGTTCGCCGCCTTGATGGAGAGACCTATACGGCGCTCTTCGCGGTCGATCTTGATAACGCGAGCCGTCACTTCCTGGCCAATGTTGACGCTGTCCTTGACCTTCTCGATGCGCTCTTCGCTGATTTGGCTGATGTGAACCAAACCGTCGATGTGGTCTTGAAGCTCCACAAACGCTCCGAAAGAAGTAATCTTGGAAACGGTACCCGTAACCACATCCCCAATACGGAAGCGGCCGTCGATGTCCGACCAAGGGTCGTCCGCGAGCTGCTTCATCCCGAGAGAGATGCGTTGGTTACCAGTGTCCACGTCGAGAACGATCGCGTCGATCTCGTCGCCCTTCTTGATGACTTCCGATGGGTGGTTAATCTTACGCGTCCAGGACATGTCCGAAACGTGAACCATACCGTCGATGCCTTCTTCGAGTTCGATGAACGCGCCGTAAGTAGTGATGTTGCGAACCTTGCCGTGTACGTGAGCTCCCACTGGGTAGTTGTGAACCACCATGTCCCATGGGTTTGGATCGAGCTGGCGAATACCGAGTGAGATCTTCTCTTCGTCCTTTTGGATTCCGAGCACCACTGCGTCGACTTCGTCGCCCACCTTGAGTAGCTCGCTTGGCTTCGTGATGCGCTTCGTCCAAGACATCTCGGTAACGTGTACGAGACCTTCCACGCCTTCTTCGATTTCGATGAATGCGCCGTAAGGAACCAGATTGACCACCTTGCCGGATACGCGAGCGCCGACTGGGTACTTGTTCTCGATGTTTTCCCATGGGTTGCTCTTAGTTTGCTTGAGACCCAAGGAAACGCGTTCCTTCTCGCGGTTGATTTCGATGATCATCACATCGATTTCCTCACCTTGCTTGAGCATTTCGCTTGGGTGAGAGATACGACCCCAGCTCATGTCGGTGATGTGGAGGAGACCATCCATACCATCGAGGTCGATGAACGCTCCGAAATCAGTGATGTTCTTAACCGTACCCTTAACAACGTCGCCCGGATTCACCTTTTCGAGGAGGTCGCGACGCTTGCTAGCGCGTTGCTCTTCGATCAGTTCGCGGCGGGAAAGAACGATGTTCTTACGGTCCAAATTGATCTTAAGAACCTTGTAGTCATAAGTCTGACCAACGTATTGATCGAGGTTCTTAGGAGGCTGAATGTCGATATGGGAAGCGGGCAAGAAAGCGTCGACGCCAATGCTGACGATAAGACCGCCCTTGACCTTCGAACGAACGCGGCCTTGGACGATGGATCCCTCTTCGCACTTCGTGATGATGTTTTCCCAGTTCTTCTTCTGTTCGGCCTTGTCGAATGATAGGACCGGATTGCCGTCGCGGTCTTCGAGCTTTTCGAGATAAATCTCGATTTCTTCCCCGATTTGAAGTTCGCCCAAGTCGACGAATTCTTGGCCAGGGATGAGGCCTTCAGATTTACCGCCGATATCTACGACTACTTCGTTTTGGCGGATTTCAGTGATTACGCCCGATACGATGCTACCTTCTTTAAGTTGGTCGAAGGTCGATTGGGCCAAAAGTTCTTCCATTATAGAACTCATGATATGTAGGTGCTCCGCTCTCGAAGTTGCTTCCAAGGCCTCAAGCGCTCGGCGAAATGAAAAGCCACCGAAGCGGCATTTGAGTTAAATGGGCTCGTCCGGAAGCAGTTGCGGCGAGGACGAACCATGGAAAAATGCCGCGAGCCGGAGAACATCGTCCTCCTCCCAACCGAGATCAAGCGAAAAGCAGAAGAATCCCGCAAATATAGAAGGAATTCGCAAAAAAAGCATCGGTCCGGAAAACCGATGCTTGTCAAAGGTAGGTTTCGGGCGCCGTCCCGAACCTAATAAACGATTTTATTCAGCGGATACTCCACAATCCCTTCCGCTCCCAATTCCTTAAGCTTCGGGATGACCTTGCGTACCTCCGTTTCACTCATAATCACATCGATCGCTGACCAATTGTCATCGCTCAAGCGGTTCACGGTGGGGTTCCGAAGGGCCGATAAAATCTCCAGGATCTCATCGATTTTATCATTCGGAGAATTTAGCTTCAACCCAACTTTGTCCGCAGCGGCCAACGCCGCCTGCAGCATCATTGCGATACTTTCGATTTTCTTACGCTTAGCTGGGTCTTCCCAGGCTTCTTTGTTAGCGATTAAACGGGTCGTCGTCGTCAAAAGCGTATCGACGATGCGAAGCTTGTTCGCGCGGAGCGAGTTGCCTGTCTCAGTGAGATCAACGATTGCATCCACCAAGTCCGGCACCTTCACCTCAGTCGCGCCCCACGAGAACTCGACGTCCGCCTCAACCCCCTTTTCCTGAAGGAAATTCTTTGTGAGATTCACCACCTCAGTCGCGATCCGTTTACCTTGAAGGTCCGCTGCAGTCTTGATTTCAGAGGCTTCCGGCACCGCCAAAACCCAATAAGAGGGGCGGTTGGAGGCCCGACTGTAAACCAATTCAGCTACTTCAACCACATCGGAGCCATTTTCAATCACCCAATCATGCCCACAAATACCGCAATCGAAATAGCCCGACTCCACGTAACGACTCATTTCCTGGCTGCGAATGAAGCGGCCATCTAAGTCTGAGTCATCGAAGCTCGGCTTATAGGAACGAGAGCTCTTGCCGATTTTCCATCCGGCCTTGGCAAAAAGCTTTATCGTTGGGTCTTCGAGACTGCCCTTAGGCAATCCGAACATAAGTAGCGGCTGTTCCTGTGACACGCCCACCTGCAAACGCGATCCACTTTGAGGGCTCAAGCCTAATCGGGTAAAAAAGTTGTGGTTTTTACATTTTGTGATTTTACATCTGTTAAAAACGCATATCTTAGAACCATCGCGAAAACGCTCTCCGTTTAAGCGGTACTAACTACTAGTCACTCAGGGCTATCAGAAATATATCGGCCTGCAGCCGATGAAGCGTTCCTCAGTCCGTATATCGAAAACATAACTAAAGCACTGCACATGGCCTCCAAACCGAAACCATTGGTCCTTATCGTCGAAGATGAAGCTGAACTAGCAAACGTAATTGCCGAGCACCTCGAAGCCGCAGGGATGCAAACTCAAATTTGTAACCGCTGCGCGCTGGCGATGCGCTTCCTCAAAAACAACTTCGCCAACATCATCCTTCTCGACCTGACGCTCCCCGACCAAAACGGCTTCGCCTTCATGGAGGACCTCAAGCGTGAAGACATCAATATCCCAACCATATTCCTTACGGGCAACGATTCGGAGATCTCTAAGGTAAAAGGCCTGGAGCTCGGCGCCGACGACTACGTCACAAAACCCTTTAGCGCTCCGGAACTCGTGGCTCGCATCCACGCCGTACTCCGCCGCGCAGAAGTAGCCCACGATTTCAACGTAACAAAAAACGTTCGTCTCACCGACTCTCCTTTCGATTTCAACACCGCCAGCGTCAACCCGACCACGCTCGAAATCGTCTTTCCAGACGGCGAGGTCGTGAACATCGGACGCAAAGAAATAGGCATCCTTTCCTATTTCCATGAAAATCCAGACACGATCATCACTCGCAAAAATCTGATCCACTCCGTCTGGGGCATTCACGCGGATATCCGCAGCCGATCTCTCGACCAGTACATCGTGAAGATCCGCGATCTTTTCAAACGCAAAGGAGCTCCCCTCAACAACCTCAAAACCATCCACGGCATCGGGTACCAATACGAGCCCATGACCAAAAGTTCCGAAGTCCCTCTCCAGTAGCCGGAACCGCGGATAGGATTCAGATTTTAGGTTTTCGAAAAACAACAGCCCCGTTCCATCCGGAACGGGGCTGTCTTGTCTGAGATGTGGAGGCTAGGTTAGGATGGCGTTAACCACCTTAAAAATCGTTCTTAGAGTCCGCCAACACACGAGCGTACTCCTCTTCGCTTTCGATTATGTGAAAGCCCTGTTCATCCTCATACCCCAGCGGAGCATCCTGCGCTCCCTCAAGCATCAGCCAAGCGCCCGCAACCAGGAAAACGCAGTAGATGAAAAGGCATATCAAAAGCATGCCTAACATATCGGAATCCTAAACTCCCACTGAATGGAGTCCCCTACTCAATCAAAAGTGAGTACAAATACTCAACAAAGCCGACTATTCCTAGAGGACCGGTGGCCGCGCCGACCGCAACATAAAGTAGCATCGGACGTAAGTCCGATGACCCGCGCCCACCGTCCCTCAACGTGCAGGAAGCGAGCAAAAAAAAAGAGCGGCCGAAAGCCGCTCTCCCAAAGAACTAATCCCTACTTCATCCGGTAGTACCCATCCGGACTATGCAGGAAATAAACGTCGTACGGATCCAGTCTCGGCAATCGCACATACGCTTCGCCATTTTCATCGATCACCTCCTCTAAAGGTGCGCTCGCCATAGTCTGCATGCCATAACGATCCGGGTTCCGATCGATCGACATCTCCCATATTTTATCCACGACCCTATCGATCCACTTATACTCGACCGCCTTGTCCGCAAATTCCATCCAATCGCCGTCCGAATCATTCTCGTACATCAGCGAAGTAAATTCCTCGATCGTCAGACCCATCTTTTCCGAAATCGGCTTGGCCAAGCGCTGCCACCATTCTTCCATCTGAGAAATATACTCTTTCTGCTGCGTCAGATTTCCGCCCAACATTCCCCAACTTATCTGATGATGCAAAAGAATCGCATTCGGAAACGCATAAGACTTTTCCGCCAAGGCCGTCACCGCCGCCGCCATACTCGCCGCATACGACTTAACGACTACGTAAACTGGAGCTTCGCTGCCCTCCATCGCCTTCAAAATCTTGTATCCCGACATAACGGAACCGCCCGGGGAAGAATCGATCACGATGAAGATCGGAAACTCCGTGCTCTCATTATTGAAATAGTTGATCCGCTCGCTGATGTGCGTCGCCATCCCACTCCAAACTATTCCATTCATCGCAATCCGGCGATCGCTGATGTGCAAAGTTCCATCCACGTAGGGTTCTTTCAAATACATCTTGTCCGAAACCTCATAAATACGGTCGTCAACCATGTCCCCCACATCCTTGCGCGCCAACTTCGCCTGAAGCTCGACAACTTCCATCTCCAACTCTGCTCGCCGCAATTTGAGCTTCGTATCCGCCAACCGCAACGCAGCCAACTCCACCGTCATCTCCTTCTCTTTGACGGCAACCTCGGCCTTCAATCGCTCCTCTGCATTGCGAAATTCCGCCAATTCCGCAGCCATCGATTGGCTATTCTTTGTCCGCTCTAAGAGCATCTCCTTATTGATGCGATCCACCTCCGAGCCCATGCGGTCCAACTCCAATTTCGACTGGAGCAACGCGGCGCTCAATCGCTCTTTCAACAAAGATGCCTCCGTCTGCAAGCGCTCCCTTTCTTCACGCGATTCCGCCAACTCCGCCTTCATTTGCTCGGCGCGAAGCAAATTCTGCGTAGAGATCAAGTCACGCTCCTTCCTGAGGCGAGCGATTTCCTTATCCATCGCCTTCAAGGCTTCATCCTCAGGATCCTTCGCCTCCTCTTTCTTTTCAGCGGCATCCTCATCCTCCTTCGCGACCTTCGGAGCATCCGGCTTTTCAACCACGCTCCCCGCTTCAATATCCACCGCTTTCGATGGCTCCGCCTGCGGTATCGTTCCCTTAACCGTAATCGGGGGCAAATCGCTCTCCTGAGCATAGACCGTCCCAATGATTCCCAACGCAACCAGGCAAACTATCCAGACATTCTTCATATTATAAGGCATTTCCTATCAATTTCTCCCAAATGCTTAACAACCGAAACAATCTAAGCAGCCGTCGCAAAAATCAAGCCCATCTCCTGATCCGCAAAACTCAAATCCCAGTCTTATCCAAATATGGGTCAATTCTACCGCTTCAACTCGCTCGCCTGCCCTCAAACTACGATCCCGAAACATTTGCTGGTTATCACTTAAATTCTACACCCCTTCATACAGGAACTGAAACCCGAAAAAAACGCTAGCCCTCCGACCTGTTTCCCCTAGCAATGATCCCGCAATGCTAGAGAAACTGGAAATCGTTCGGTACTACCTCACAGGTCTGCAGGCAACCCTCTGCGAATCCCTCCAGGACATAGAGACCAGCGGCGAGAAATTCCTCTCCGATAGCTGGGACCGGCCAGAAGGAGGCGGCGGACGCTCCATGGTCCTCGAAGGACAAGAAACCTTCGAGCGGGCAGGCGTGAATTTTTCCTATGTCCAGGGCGAAAACCTGCCCCCTTCTGCAACTGCCAAACGCCCCCAGCTCGCCGGACGCTCCTTCAACGCCACCGGCGTTTCCATCGTGATCCACCCCCGCAACCCCTACGCTCCCACTTCCCACGCCAACGTCCGCTTCTTCTACGCCCCCGCGCCCGAAAGCTCCAACGAAGAAGATATCTGGTGGTTCGGCGGCGGCTTCGACCTCACGCCCTACTACGGCTATCGCGAAGACGCCATCGCTTGGCATCAAGCCGCAAAAGCCGCCTGCGACCCATACGGCGAACACCTGTATCCAAAATTCAAAGCCGACTGCGACGAATACTTTTTCCTCAAGCACCGAAACGAACCCCGCGGCATAGGCGGGATCTTCTACGACGACTTCGACGAAGGTGGCTTCGACAACGCCTTCGGCCTTATGAAATCAGTCGGCAACGCCTACGGCTCCGCCTATATCGACATCGTCAACAAACGCGTAAAAAAACTCTACAGCGACCGCGAAAAAGACTTCCAAGAGTATCGACGCGGCCGCTACGTCGAGTTCAACCTGGTCTACGACCGCGGTACCCACTTCGGCCTCCAAAGCAACGGCCGCACCGAATCCATCCTAGTCTCCATGCCCCCCGTCGCGCAATGGAGTTACAACTACACCCCCAAACCCGGCACCCCCGAAGCCGAACTCTACGACACCTTCCTAAAACCCCAAGACTGGGCCAACATGGAATTGCCGGACGACGCCTAACCAAATTTTCAACCATCACATGCAAACACCATTTCAGGAATCAGGCATCAGGAGCCAGGGGTCAGAATGTAGCATCGAGCGTGAGTTCGATGACCACAAAGCCCATCATACCCTGTCCCCTGTTCCCAGCCTCCTGTCCCCTGACCAATGACCTCCCGCGAACGCTTCCTTGCTGCACTCGAATGCCAACCGCTTGAACGCCCACCCATCTGGGTCATGCGACAAGCCGGCCGCTACCTCCCAGAGTACCGGGCCCTTAAAGAGAAGTACAGCTTCCTCGAACTCGCCCAAACGCCCGAGCTCGCCCTGGAAGTCACCATGCAGCCACTACGTCGTTTCGCTCTCGACGCCGCCATCCTCTTCTCCGACATCCTCGTCATCCCCGAAGCCATGGGCCAAGGCTACCACTTTCGCGACCAAGGCGGAATCGGCATGGACTACACCCTCCAAAGCCGCGCCGACATCGACAAACTCGACGGCTCCAAAGTCCGCGAGAAACTCGACTACGTCGCCCAAGCCCTCAAGCTCATCGACGCCGAACTCGACAAATCAAAAATGCTCCTCGGCTTCGCCGGCACCCCCTGGACGCTCGCCACCTACATGGTCGAAGGCGGCAGCTCCAAGAACTTCGACAAAATCAAAGAGCTCTTCTACAGTGATCGAGCCACCTTCGACGCCCTCCTCGAAAAAGTCACCGACACCGTCATCGAGTATCTCAAGATACAAGCCGAGTCCGGAGCCGACGCGGTCCAACTCTTCGACTCCTGGGGCGGCATAATCTCCGGCGAAGACTACGAAGCTGCATCCCTAAAATGGATACGCCGCATCGTCGAAGAGGTCAGCCAACACATCAACGTCATCATC